>JBGTUV010000099.1:0-5052 GCA_041938985.1 Candidatus Nitromaritima sp.
CTCGAACTGTTAAACAGGGTAGTCTAGAAGAGGCTGGGTTTGAAAAAGACCGAGTATATTCTGTAGCAGTATTTCTCCCTCTTTTGCAAACGCTTGATCCTAAAACACAGCACGCTGTTTTTCCTGATCCTAGATGGTTTCTTGCCAAGGACTACAGCATCACCCGTATTGGTGTTCGAGAACTTGAATCTTCAAAAAAAACAGTATCCAGCCTCGAATTTGGTATTGAGTATAATACCGACTACTACACGGGAGTTCTTTTAATTCCCGTTTCCCAGGAAATAGCCAATAATTTATTGTCCCAAATCGAAAGAACGAATTTCGATATATGGGGGGAAGAGTTTAGCGCCCTTACAGTTCCTTCAGTTGGAGACAACCCTTGATTCGATACCTAATCGAACGGATAGTTTTTTCCTTTTATATTTTGATGCTTTTGGGTGTTTTTGTCGGATTGGGATCTTACTTTCTGTTTAGTCGAGACTTGCCTCAATTGCCAAATGACTTGAGAAAAATCAACCTTAGTCTTGCCACCGAAATTTACTCTGCTGACGGAGAAAGAATTAAAGTTTTAGGCCAACGCTATCCTGTCCCTTTGGAAGATATTTCTCCAAATTTTACGAATGCCATCATAGCAGCAGAAGACGCCAATTTTTATCAGCACAAAGGGTTGGATCATCGGGCTTTGATGAGAGCGCTTTATATGAATATTCGTGAACGAAAAATATTGCAGGGAGGTAGTACCATTACCCAACAACTTTCAAAAAATCTTTTTTTCTCTTTTGAAAGAAATTGGGTGCGCAAAGTCAAGGAGCTCTTAATTTCCTTCCAATTGGAAGCCACCTTCTCAAAAGAAAAAATTATTGAGGCCTATTGTAATCAGATTTATTTTGGTAATGGGGCTTACGGCGTTGAAGAAGCTGCGCAAACCTATTTTAGAAAAAGAGCACGAGATCTAACCGTTTTGCAAGGAGCTCTCTTAGCTGGTTTGCCGAACTCACCGAATTACACTAATCCATTTAAAAACTATGAACGCTCTATGCGTAGAGCCGAGCATATTTTAACGAGAATGGTTAAAGAACATCTGATTTCTTCAGAAGAAAAAAACGAAGCGTTGTCTTCGTCGTTGGAATTGATTAGACCAAGAGAAGATGATAACCCGAATCGGTATTTTCTTAATTATGTGCTTGAGAAATTGGAAAGTAAGTATGGAAAGGAGTTTGTTCACTTTGGTGGATTAAAAGTATTTACCACCTTGGATACACGCCTTCAAGGTTTTGCTCAGAGGTCAGCATTGTCCCATTTAGAGGCATTAGAAAGTAAGATGGTTCATGGGGTTGAAAAAAAATATTTACAGGTAGGGATGGTGTCAGTAGAAAACCAAAGCGGGGCTGTTCGGGTTATGCTTGGAGGTCGTAGTTACTCTAATAGTCAATTTAATCGTGCCGTTTCAAATAACCGGCTTCCTGGTTCATCATTTAAGCCGTTTGTTTATCTAACAGCAATGGAGCGAAATGGTTTTAACCCTGCTTCCATAGTTAAAGACGAACCCGTTGTCATAGAAATTCCAGGCTCCAGTCCATGGGAGCCTAGAAACTTTAGTGATAAGTATGCAGGAGATATTATTTTAAAAAAGGCCATGATGAGGTCATTAAACTCTGTTTCAGTAAAGTTGATTCAGGAGGTGACCCCTGAAAAGGTTATAAAAGCAGCTCGCCAGTTTGGTGTCACCAGTCCACTTGGGAATAACCTTTCGCTTGCACTTGGAACTTCAGGGGTTTCTCCTCTTGAGATGGCTTCAGCATACAGTACGATTGCAAACCTTGGTGTTTACAATGAACCTTATTTTGTTGAACGTATTGAGGATTTTAAAGGGAATCCTTTGTATGAAAACTTTTATCACGGGGTGCAGAATTATGCGCCGAAATCAATTTATCCATTGCTAAATATGATGCAGGGAGTGATAGATGGTGGGACCGGTAGAATTGTTCGGCAGATGGGGTTTAAACATCCTGCGGGGGGTAAAACAGGGACCACTAACAATTTTAAGGATTCTTGGTTTGATGGTTTTACTAAGGATTTTTCTACTTCTGTCTGGGTTGGGTATGACAACAATGAACCTATGATCGATCGGTACGCGCGTGGTTTGACAGGAGCGAGTGCCGCTGCTCCAATCTGGACACTCTATATGGAGAAGGCTTTGCAAGGGAAAAACCAGATTAAGTTTTCAATTCCCGAAGGGATAAAATTTGAAAAAGTGGATGTCTATACTGGAACTCTTGCAGACAGTCAATCGATCGAGACTATGAATGTTGCCGTTAAGGAAGAGACGGTTATTTTGCCTCGGGCCATTGAATCTATCCCTGTCGAGCTGGATCTTATTGAACCCTCAATAACTTCTGAATTGACCAATGTACCAAACCCTTAAATACATTTTTACTCGAGTAGGGATTTCCTTATTTCTTTTGCTCACGTTTGGATTTTTAACACTTTACTTTGTTCATGAAGTGGCATTGCCAAACGCTGCTTTTGATGATTCCTTTATTCAGGGGGCACTTTTTTTTATATGCCTATTTATAGGGATTTTTGCTTATGGGTTAGTTGGTGAACAGAAATTCCATAATGCAATGTATAAACTAAAGAATATTCCAAGTGCTGTGGAGTCAGAAGAGGTTATTGATGGTTTTCAGATGGTTCTTGATTTTACCTATTCTTCATATTTTTTACCTGGTAAGGGAAAGCGTTTGCGTGATGATGTTATTTTAAAATTTGCAAATTATCTTTTGTTTGTTGGGCGTAAAGACGATAGAGCTCAAAAAATTTACCTAAAAGCTTTTCTTTTGAGGCCTGAAGATTCATCTTACCGTGCTCCATTGCTCTCCATTTTTAAAGAAGATGATGATTTAACAAGTGAAGAAGTTGATCTGCTACTTGTTATACTCAAGGCTGGGAATTACAGCGACGATTCTATAGTCAATAACTTAGCTTCTTTGTTTTTGAGAAAACGTTTGTTTGCAAGCAAAACCGAACCTATCTTTCTCGCGTCTTTAAAAAATAAAAGTGAAAATTCAAAAGAAATAGTGAATCTTGTATTACCCCAGCTTTTAAGAGCAAATCGATCAGACTCATTTGCGGTGAGATTTTATCTTGAAGCCTATCGGTTTGAGCCCTCTGAAACGTCGCAGGTTCTTGAAATGATTGCTCATGCTTACTGTGAAAAAACTTGGGAAGATGTTGATAAGGCTCTTCATCTAAAATGTGAGGAAGTATTCCAGGATTGTGATTATAAATTTCGCACCGATATGCTAAGAAAGACAGCAGAATCCAACCTGTCTAGCAAAATTCACCGATTGAGATTGCTCAACGAGAATGACCTGCGCCTATTGCGAAATCTAAAAGTTAAAATGGGACTGTCCAGGTCTTTCTTTGACTTGCGTGGGGGAATAGCCGTGAAATTTCTGGATTTCGCTCGAATCCTCGCCAGCAAATTCCTCATGATTAGGACGTGGTTTTTTATTGTAGTTGTAATATTAATTACAAGTTTGGTCTATCGAGGATGGCAGACTCAGCAAGAAATAGGTTTAGGAGTAGAAGGTAAAGCCATAGACCCTAAAGAGAAAAAAATCAGCGGCCTTAAAACAACGGAAATCCATACTTTTCAGGTAGCTGCTTTTACCTCATCCAAACAAGCTCGTGAATTGATTAATTCGCTTAAAAAAAAGGGAGTGCGAGATGTTTATCAAGTGAGGACGAAAAGAAAATCCGGAGAAACTTGGTATAAGATTCGCGTTGGGCGCTTCGATTCAAAAGAGAATGCGCAAATGTTTGCCAGGCAGTTGATTGAGCAAAAAACGATTAAAAACTATTTTATAATTTCGCTATCTGTAAACTAGCTAGAATTGGATATTTTAAGATTAAAGGATTGTCGGGTTAGCGGAAAAATTATTTTTCAATTTTGCCAATCATTGAGAATAATATTTGTGGTGATAATTGACTGATTTTGAGCACTTCTTATTTCTAGAGAGCTTGGTTTTTTATGATGGATATTTTTTTTAATGATGATTATGCGAAAGAATTTATTTCTAATTCAGAAATAGGTTCTTTGCAGGAAAATGTTGACCATTTACATGCTGACTTGGAGAAAAAAACAGGGCAGGGAAGTGATTGTCTTGGGTGGTTGCATTTGCCTTCTCGCACACCTTCCTCATTGTTTGATTCAATTCGCTCTACTCAAAATGAAATAATAGAACAATGCGATGCATTTGTTTGTATTGGTATCGGTGGTTCTTACTTAGGAGCTCGTGCGGCCATTTCTTTTTTGAGTTCGATTGCTAATAAAGAAGATACCCCTGAAATTTACTTTGCAGGGCACACCATGTGTTCAGATTACCATGCAGAACTTCTCCGAGCTTTGGAAGGTAGGGAAGTTTGCATTAACTTGATATCAAAATCGGGGACTACTCTCGAATCAGCCATTGCATTTCGGTTGCTACGAAATTTCATGGAAAAAAAATATGGTAAAGAAGGTGCTAGTAGACGAATTATCGTAACTACCGAATCCAAAAAAAACATAATAAACGATCTAGCTAAAGAGGAGGGTTATCGATCCTTCCATCTTCCAGAAGATGTGGGTGGCCGTTTTTCAGTGTTTACATCGGCTGGGTTATTGCCCATTGCCATAGCTGGCATAGATATACGTGATTTTATGGACGGTGCTTTACTGGCTGAAAAAGAACTAACGAAGTCTTCTGATTTGTCCGTAAATACCGCTTATCTTTATGCTGCGTACCGCCACTTATTGTTTCAAAAGGGTAAAACTATAGAACTCATGGCTGCATTTCATTCCTCTTTCGAGTATGTTTTGGAGTGGTGGAAGCAGCTTGTTGGAGAGAGCGAAGGCAAAGGAGGCAAAGGAATCTTTCCTTCTTCGGCCCACTACACAACTGATTTGCACTCTCTTGGGCAACGAGTTCAGGAGGGGACTCGCAACCTTTTTGAAACTTTTTTGTTAGTGGAAAAGTCATCAAAAGTTGTTGAAATTGAAAAGGATAATTG
>JBGTUV010000100.1:0-5002 GCA_041938985.1 Candidatus Nitromaritima sp.
ACTGGTTTCCTCCCGTTTTGATTTTCTCCCAGAAAATCCATTTTTATTTCGAGTCTTACGTTGATAGGATCCCTTTTGTTTCCAAACGTTGACTAAATTTTTTTCTTCTAATAAAGCTAAATCCATAATAATATTTCACCCTTCATAATCAAGATGGGCCGATTTTAAAATCTCAAGTACCAAATCATCAAATTCCAATCCAGATTCTTTTGCCGCCATCGGCAAAAGACTTGTCGGCGTCAAACCAGGGATAGTGTTCATTTCAAGCACATACGGCACTCCCTCGGTGTCCAGTATCACATCAACCCGCGGCATTCCATTTCCTCGCAAAGTTCGATAGACTTGAACGGCTATGTCTTTACAACGTTGAGTTTCTTCTATGCTAAGTTCAGCAGGGCAGGAATATTCTGTTCTCCCACTAGTATATTTAGATTCGTAATCGTAAAATCCAGACTTCGGCCGAATGTGTACGATAGGCATAGGTTGTTCTCCATTCATTCCAATAGCTAGCAACTTACCTTCAATAAATTTCTCAACCAGAATTTCTTTTGAATAACTGAACGCTAGCTCCAAAGCTACTTTCCACTCTTTTTCTTCTCTCACAATACTGACACCGATACTTGAGCCCTGATTCGAAGGCTTTACGACGACTGGAAAATCCAATACACGCTCCTGTTTTTCCCCTTTTCCCCAATAGAAAACCTGATAGTCAGCCGTGGAAATTTTATTAAATTTAAAAATTTCTTTAGACTTCACCTTGTCATAAGCTAACGCACTAGCTAAAACACCCGAACCGGTATAAGGTATTTTTGCGTATTCGAGTAAACCTTGAATAGAACCATCTTCTCCATAAACTCCATGTAGCGCTATACAAGCCATATCAATTTTATTTTTCTCCAGCGAAAAGGCAATATCGTTACTCACATCAATTCCTATCCCATTCAAACCTTTCCTTTCTAACGCCTCTAACACCGCATTACCGGAAGCAAGAGAAACCTCTCGCTCAGGAGACAAACCTCCCATCAAAACCCCAATTATTTTTTCTTCTAATTTCATCAAATGGTTGTCAATATAATCAAATAACTATAATTTCCTGCTCTAATTTGACACCGCTTTTTTCTTCAACCACAGATTGAATATGTTTAATGAGCCGAATCACATCCTCTGCCAAGGCACCTCCTTTATTGACTATAAAATTGGCATGCTTAATCGATACGCTAGCCCCTCCGATTCGACAACCTTTCAAGCCAGCGGATTCAATTAGACGCCCAGCTTTTTCACCATCTGGATTTTTAAAAATCGAACCAGAATTTGGCATAGTCAATGGCTGCGTTGAACCTCTCCGTGACAAATATTTATCCATTTCCCGGTGAATGTTAGAAATTTTTCCCTTTTCTAGATCTAACTCGGCTTCAATTACTATTCCGTCTTTTGATGGAAACGTAGTTTTTCGATAAGCAAACACCATCTCGCTTTTGCTATATGTTTTAATTTCCCCATCAAGAGTCATAAATTTTATACTACGGAGAACCTGACTAATTTCAGCACCCTCCGCCCCAGCATTCATTGCGACAGAACCACCAACAGATCCTGGAATCCCAACAAATTTTTCAA
The DNA here is from genome assembly GCA_041938985.1 of Candidatus Nitromaritima sp. Taxonomy (GTDB): domain Bacteria; phylum Nitrospinota; class Nitrospinia; order Nitrospinales; family VA-1; genus Nitromaritima. The sequence goes on from JBGTUV010000100.1 coordinate 1,615, forward strand.
TACCTGTGAGACCATAACGTGCTACAAATTTAGCCAAGTAGGATAATTTCACCCCACCATCTACTTGAACGACCGCTCTTTCTTGACCATCTGAGGTTTTGTAAAAAACCGGTCGTGTTATTGATTTAAAACAATTTTTTAATGAGATCACAATTCCTCGTATACCTCGATCTCGAACAAGAAGATTAGTTCCCTCCCCAATTGTCCATATGGGGCAACTTCCACGGTGCTTTAAAATTATTTGCAGGTCTCTCAAGTTAGCAGGTATAACGAAAACATCTGCAGGCCCCCCAATTCGCATTGAAGTGTACTTTGACATCATTTCGTCATACAGAACTTCACCTTTGATCTTGTTTTGAAAAGAAAAAGAAAGATTCATATTTTTTCTCTGTGTGATTTTTCTCCCCAGAATAGTTCTGGGTGAATCCATACTATTCCTCATGGGAAGTTTATAATCAGTTCCAGTGTTTGCGTAGCGTATCAATTTTTGTTTCCAAGGTCCGCTCAGCATAAGAACAAACTCCTCCTTTAATTAATAATTAGTTTTTTGTGAAAATCTAGCAACTAGAAAGTCTCGACCCAACCTCCATACATCTCCCGCCCCCAACGTCATTAGCACATCACCATGTTTGGCAAGACTATGTAATTCTTTATTTAGATCATTTTGACTCTTAATATATTTAGCATTTTTGTGCCCGCATTCGCGCGCTCCCTCAACGATAGTACTTGCGTGTACTTTATCTAAAGGGCTTTCCCCAGCTGAAAATATATCCATTACAAACAAATGATCCGCGTCATTAAAGGCAGACCAGAAATCTTTCATTAGAGATTTGGTGCGCGAATACCTATGAGGCTGAAATATCACGATTAGCCTGCTTGCAGGCCAGATTTCTTTTACCGTCTTTAGGGACGCTTTTATTTCAACTGGGTGATGCCCGTAATCATCTATTAAAGTCAGTTCATCTGACTGTTTCACGATTTCGAATCGCCTTTGGACACCTTCAAATTGAAGAAGGGAATTTGCTATTATTTCAAAATCAAGATCCAACTCCATCCCAACTGCTACCGCCGCAAGTGTATTAAGAACATTGTGTTGACCCAACGCTCCCGAACGTATACGCCCTAAATCTTTTCCATGGTGAAACACATTAAAATATGTTTTTAACCCTTCAATTGAAATGTTACGCGCCGTATAATCGGCCTGGGAACTAAGCCCATATGTGATATATCTTTTTTCCACCCTTGGAATCAACGATTGTATGTTAGGGTCATCCAGACATAAAACAGCAGAACCATAAAATGGAATTTTGTTAATAAATTTAAGAAAAGTTTCTTTCATATTTTCCAACGTTTGATAAAACTCCATGTGCTCCTCATCAAGCGTTGTTACTACGGCAATAGAGGGTGAAAGCTGCATAAACGATCCGTCGCTTTCATCAGCTTCTGCCACCAAAAATTTGCTTTGCCCAAGCTTGGCATGGCTGCCAGTATTTTTTAATCGTCCTCCTATAATCACCGTTGGATCAAGTTTTCCTCCTGCGAGAACCGTAGACACAAGAGAGGTTGTGGTTGTTTTTCCATGAGTCCCAGCGATAGCAATTCCATACTTCATGCGCATAAGTTCAGCAAGCATTTCTGCACGAGGGATTACCGGTATCATGCTCTCTTTTGCTGTGGTTACTTCTGGGTTACTCGGGTCTATGGCGCTAGATACCACAACAACTTGTGAACCCTCAATATTTTCAGACGCATGATTAAAAAATATCTTAGCGCCAAGCTGTTCCAAGTGATTCGTCACAGACGTTGCAGCCATATCAGAGCCACTTACCTCATAACCCTGATTGATCAGAACTTCAGCTATTCCACTCATACCCGAGCCTCCGATCCCGATAAAATGGATTCTTTTGGTTTTCCCTAGAAGCATGACAAAACATGTTTTTCTTTCGATTCATTATTGTCTTCCGAAACTTTTCTCGCGTCGCCCATTAATTCCAAACAAATCTTCCGCACTTTTTCAGTTGCATCCCGACTACCAAGGCGATAACTATTGTTCTCCATTCTTTGAAGGTTCTCTGGTTCATCCATCGCTTTTTTAATCGATTTTGCGATCCGCTCGCCAGAAATTTCTTTGTCCAAAATCACCTCCCCAGCACCGGCAGCCTCAATAATTCTAGCGTTATGCTCTTGATGATTATTAGCTGCGTAAGGGAAAGGAATAAGGAAAGACACTCTTCCAGCGGCTGTAATTTCAGCAAGAGTTGTGGCACCCGATCGACATATAACAAGAGAAGCCAACCGATATCTCACAGGCATATCAGTGACAAATGACATAACATTGGCAGAGAACCCTTTCGCAGCATATTGTTTTTTAACATTTTCATAATCCGCATCACCTGTCTGGTGCGTAATATGGAGTCGTTCTTTACGATCAGACAAAAGGTCTAGCGCTTCAACCATCGCCATGTTGATCGAATGTGCTCCCTGACTGCCACCTAGAATCAGTACCCCGAATGGTTGTTTTAAAGGAGGAGGAAACTCTTCTCTCGGCTGGCAAAGTTTTTCGTGAATCATATTGCCTGTCACTTCTACCTTTTTTTTTGAAAAAAATTGTTTGGATTCTTTATAAGATACCGCCACTTTATCGGCAATTTTTCCTAGCCATTTATTAGCCATACCAGGAAATGCGTTTTGCTCATGAATTAGAATAGGAATGCGTAAAAGCCAGGCTGAAAAAACCAACGGAGCAGACACGTAACCACCAACACCTACAACAAGATTGGGACGATTACGAATTAGAAAACACATTGATTGCGCCGCTCCCACCGGAAGTTTGGACCAAGAAACCCACCTATTGAGCCCTCTTTTTCCCAACAAACCTGAGGAGATAATGGTTTTCAACTTAAAGCCTTCCCCAGGAAGAACCTTCGATTCAATCCCCTGTTTAGTTCCTACGAATGTAATTTCCATCGTGATATCATTCCTTTTAAGTGCTTTTGCGAGTGCTACACCGGGGAACAAATGTCCTCCAGTTCCTCCTCCTGCAATCACAACTTTTCGTTTCATAATCCGCAGGTCAATTTTGGATCGGTTTTTCTGAGATATTCAATAACACCCCTATTGAAAGCATTAGAACCACCAGGGATGACCCTCCCATGCTGACAAAAGGAAGCGTTAACCCCTTTGTTGGAAGCAAGCCTACAGTCACTCCCATATTCATGAATGCTTGAATGCCAATTAAAAGCGTCAAACCAATCGCCACATAAACCCCAAAAGAATCCTTAGCATGATAAGCAATGACAAACCCTCTCCAAATCAACATTGAAAATAGAAAAATAAGAATCAAGGTTCCGACAAAACCAAGCTCTTCGCCAATTACTGAAAAAATAAA
>JBGTUV010000101.1:0-4971 GCA_041938985.1 Candidatus Nitromaritima sp.
GGAAACAATATTTTTCTAATATGTTTAAGTTGTTTCAAGATGTGGATTTGATTTTCTTCGACCCTGATAATGGTCTGGAAATTAAATCAAAGTCTTTAGGGCAAAAAGATTCTTCAAAATATCTATACTGGAGTGAGGTTGTTAAGAGTTTTGAAATGGGTCATTCCATTTTGATGTATCAGCATTTTATTCGAGAAAACAGAGATGATTTTATAGCAAGCATATTGCAAGAAATTCATATCAAAACAGGCAGCAAATGTATTATTTCTTTCCGAACATCGAATGTTGTATTTTTTCTTGTTTCTCAAGAGAAGCAAAATGAATATTTTTTAAATAAAGCTCAAATTGTTTCAAAATCTTGGGACGAACAAATACAGGTTTCCCCTCACACTTACCCTTAACTTACTCGATGTCTTCTTCCCCCCCACCTTGCCTATCCCCGCCAACTGTAGATGAACAAAACATCGCACGCTTTTAAGGCATAAGAAAAATATTTTGTTTAATTTTAGAGCAATTATTTTTCTGAGTTGAACAATCATTTCGGCCATTCCCTATAAATATCTGCGTTTAGAACCTTTTGTTAGTTTGGCATGAAATGTGTATTACTAAATTACTTTTGGTAAATGCAGAAAAAAAAATTCTTAAATAATCAATGAGGAAGCTGGTCATGGATAATTTGATCCGCAGGCTTAATAAACTTAAGGGTGATAGCTATACCGGCACGGTCACCTTGGCGTTTCATAAAGGTTGCGTATCAAAAAAAATAAAGTTGGAGGTCACAGAGAATACGCACACAGACCGAAAAATCAATCTAGAGCAAAACCAAAAGGAAATAGCTAGCAGTTGAATATTTGATTGCGCCTACACATTAGATGAATATTTGGGGACCAACCCTGAGCGGGATGCCCCGAAATTGAAAATAACAAGGTCAAGGGACCAACGAAATACTTGATGCCCTGATCCAAGCGTTTTTTTAATGCTTGAATCAGGGCATTTTTTTTCACAGCACCACAGTCATTTTTGATTATCCAAACCGTAAGGTATAGGGCTTACACTCAGAACCGTGACCTCTTTTGCCCACCCTTTGGCTTGTTTCCTCCCTTTCAAGCATTCTTTAATTGTTGATTGGGGGTCACGGTTTGGATAATCAAATACGCCCTTTTACCTTCATCATTTGAAAGTACACTTAAAACATGAACAAAATTGAAATTTTAAAATCTGAAAAAGATGGATTGAAAATCAAAGCCGACATACCTCGTATGGCTAAGGAAGGCTGGGAATCAATCAGTGAAGACGATATCCAGCGTCTCAAATGGTATGGCTTGTTTCTTCGTAATCCTACGCCAGGTTTTTTTATGCTCCGGGTTCGGATACCTAATGGGTTTTCAGTTTCATATCAAATAAGAGCTCTGTGTTTTATTGCTGAAACATTTGGTAACGGAATTATCGATATCACAACAAGACAGCAGGTTCAACTTCGCCAACTTAAAATTGAAAACGTGCCTGAAGTCTTCGATATTCTCGAGGAGGCGGGCCTGACTTCAACACAGACCGGACTGGACAATGTGAGAAACATCATAGGCTGTCCGGTAGCGGGTTTGAACCCAAAAGAAAGGGTGAATCCTTATGCGCAAGTCAAAGCGTTGACCGAGCATATCTTAAATAACTCCGAGTTTTCAAACCTTCCACGAAAATTCAATGTCGCCATTAGCGGCTGTATGTCTGACTGTGTTCACGCTGAGACACAGGATCTAGCCCTGGTACCTGCGGTTCAGGAAAAGGGAGGCAATCGTGTTTATGGTTTCAACGTTTTGGTAGGAGGGAAGTTGGGTTCTGGTGGTTATCGCATTGCTACCTCGCTGGATGTTTTTGTTTCACCTGAGGAAGTTGTGGAAGTGTGCTCGGCAATAATTCTTTTGTACCGAGATCACGGGAGCAGGGAAGCTCGTAATAAAAACAGGTTGGCTTTTCTCATAGAAGACTGGGGCGAGGAAAAATTTAGAAAAGCCTTGGAAAAAAGGTTGGGGAAATCCCTTTCTTCAGGCGGAGTGGATTTAAGAGAAAATGAAAAATCCGAACATATTGGAATCTATCGCCAGAAGCAACCTTTGATGAACTATGTGGGTCTAAAGATTCCCGTAGGGCGAATACATTCCAAAAAACTTGATGGCATGGCACGACTTGCGGAAAAGTATGGCAACGGAGAAGTCCGATTTTCCCATTCCAATTCCCTCGTTATCCCTCATGTGTCGGATGACAAACTGGGAGACATGCTGGAAGAAGATCTTGTAAAGGAATTTACTTATCATCCATCCAGTATCATGCGCGGGTTGGTGAGTTGTGTGGGGAGTGACTACTGTAACCTCGCTGCTATTGAAACTAAATCGCAAGCTTTGCAGGTAGCAGTTGAGCTTGAGGGCAAACTTCCAGAAACCGACCCGATCACCATGCACTGGTCAGGATGCCCGGCCGGATGCGGTAATCACTTAGTGGCCGATATCGGACTCTTGGGAAAAAAAATTAAGCGCGGAGATGAAGTGATTGAAGCAGTCGATATTTATATGGGGGGTCGGACGGGCACTCACCCCAAGCTGGCAACAAAAGTCATGGAAGATGTGCCTTGTGAACAGTTGGCAAAAGTTCTTGAATTTGTCATCCCATATCATACACGGCAAAAGATGCATCCGATTAAGGGGAAAAAATATAGCAAGAACTGGAAGCAAGCGTCCCTTGAGTCGGCACAGAAGCAGGTAAAACAGATTGAAGATTCCATTCTTGAAACAAAAGCTTCTCATTAGAGGAGTTATTATAAAAAGGAAATTAAGTCATGTTTAAAAACGAAATGCAAAAAATAACAGATGCTTCCCTAAAGAAGATCGAGTTCATGAAAAAATCGCCCTTGGGCTATATCATCTTGTCTGCACTAGCTGGGGTCTATCTGGGGTTTGGCATCACCCTGATTTTTTCGGTAGGCGGACCGATTGCCGACACGGGCGGTGGGGCGTATTTGAAGCTGATCATGGGTGCCTCTTTCGGTATTGCTTTGAGTCTGGTCATTTTCGCTGGGTCGGAGCTATTTACCGGCAACAATATGATTTTTGCCATTAGCGGATTGGCTAAACGAGTAGGTGTAGGCCCGATAGTTATACTATTCACCATGTGCTTCATCGGTAATTTCATTGGCTCGGCATTTATCGGTTGGTTGGTAGTGCAAGGCGATAGCTTGCCTCAAGCCTCGCAAGCACTGGTGCTTAAAGTTGCGGCGATGAAAATGGGGCTTGGCGCCAAGGAAGCTTTTCTAAGAGGAGTATTGTGCAATTGGCTGGTTTGTCTGGCGGTATGGCTTTCCTTGCGGATGCAGAGTGAAACCGCAAAACTTATCATGATTTTCTGGTGCCTGTTTGCTTTCATCGCAAGCGGATTCGAGCACAGCATAGCTAATCAGAGTTTATTAAGCATGGCGATGTTCCTGCCCCACGGAGCGGAAATTTCACTCAATGGGTTTTTCCATAACCAGGTTTTTGTCACCCTGGGGAACTTGGTCGGTGGAGGCGCTTTTGTAGGCTTGGTGTATTGGCTGGCCACTCCCAGCATGCAGACGGAAGCAGGGCACAGTTTGCAGGCAGAGTTTGTAACTGCGAAAAAATAAATCAATATTACCTAGTTGATACCCTTTTCCCCATAGGTCTATCAGACCAAGGTGGTTGATTACATTGTGAAGCTTATTTGAATCACAAACATTTACTGATTATAGTAATTTCTTTTAACCGGGAGGTAATAATGAAACACATGTTTAGATCCATTTTTATGGTAAGCGTATTAAGCTTCGCAGTACTTGGTTTTATGGTGTCCCCTGCCATAAGTGGCGGGCCAGCAGACGGATATACTATTCACGTTCAGGCGCCTCATATGATGGCAGATGGTACAGTTGGTGGCCCTTATCATCATTACTGCAAGGGCATTCAAGAGGGTGCAATTCTACAGTGCCTACTCTTTGAATCAACAAAACCGGACGCCAGACTTGTGGCTGTGGAATACTTTATCGAAAAAAATCTAGCCCGAAAGAATGTTCCGCTTATTCAATGGAACCGGGCATTCCATGATCATGAGGTGGAGATAGCGACGGGTCGAGTGATAATTCTTGACCCTAAGGATCCTAAAGGAAAACAAGCCGTGGCGGCCGCTGCAGCAAAAACAGATGGTGTAATATTTCACCTGTGGGGAAAAGATCAGGTTGTTCCGGATGGAACTGTAACAATCCCTAACGCTGTGGGTCACGTACATAGAACAAAGTAAGACATTGTGCAGCAGGGGGGATTATCTGGTTCCCTCCTGTTTCATATGAAATCCACTGAAACTTAGGAATGTAGGTTGTGGTAAAAAGGATATTAGCGTTGTGTGTGATTTATTTGGTTTGTAACAGTGCCCTGCCAGTTATTAGTGAAGCTACTGACCCGCAAGTTTTAAAACTTCGTGTCCCAGCTGACCAGATAGATGAAGTGCGGACATGGGTTAACCCATTTTCTTCCACATCTCAAAATATTGAAAAGGGCAAAGCACTTTTTCATGGCAAGGCGTTTTGTGTTACATGCCATGGAAAGGATGGCAAGGGGTATGATCACATTCCAGGTTTACGTGGGAAGCTTCCTCGGAACTTTACAGATAAATCATGGCAAGCAGTGCGAACCGATGGGGAACTGATGTGGATTCTAAAAAATGGTAGTCTTGGCACTGCTATGGCTTCATTTGTTCCACTTGTTTTAACAGAAGAAGAAGCATGGCATGTTCTTTTGTACGTGCGATCATTTGGGCGGTAATGATGAGCTGAAGAACTATCAGAATTAAGTGTTTAATTCTCTGGCATTGCGACTTCGTCGTAATTACACAAAACTTTTCTCTCAGACAACCCATACATATACTAAGGTAGGCACACGCTTGGGACTCCTACTTGGGGGGTATACCCTTGCACAT
>JBGTUV010000102.1:0-4965 GCA_041938985.1 Candidatus Nitromaritima sp.
CGAGATTATAGAATCTCCGTTGCCTGTTCTTTTCACCTGCCAGAAGGGATTAAACCAACCTCGCCTACCGTCCCTTAAAGGAATTATGGCGTCAAAAAAAAAAGAAATAGAAATTATCGATGCTAATAAACTAGCCTTTGCGCCAAACGAAAGATGCGCTCCAACGGGTACTTTGAATCAAACGCGATTGAGCTTGCCAGACCGACGAGGTAAGGGGAAAATAATTGATGGATCTACTAACGATGCTGTTATGCAATTGGTAAAGATCTTGCGAGAACAAGAAAAAGTGGTGTAGACTGGCTTGCAGTAAATTCGTGATTATCAACTGAAGAACATGTAATTAAATTTTATGCAAACCACCAAACCCGAAAGTGAAACATCTTCCCAACCACTTCAGCGGATCAAGCTCTTTGGTTCCAAGTACAAGGGCGAAATAGGTCTCGGTGTTCTCATTCTTTATGTCTTTTTACTTGGTCTTGGTACGGTGGGCGAGGTCTGGGACGTTGAGTGGATACTTGACCTACCAATTTTTCGCCCCCCTGGTAAATACTAAGTTCCTTACAAAAAGTAATCATTCCTACCCACGTATAAATATTAGCCAAAGCGGGCTAGTAATAATACGTTAAAAAGACGGACTGTTTGCTGCGTATTGATATATGAGTTGTTTTTCTCTGTTCAACTTGACTTTATTTCTTAATTTGAGCCTACATAACGTATGAACACAGCCAAGAGCATTTTGGTGGTAGTTGAATCAGGTGAAACCGGTATTAAGCCCTTTGCTTTTGAAGTGATCCATGCCGCTCGACTTTTGGCGGACTCTTTGGGGGGCACCGTTGATGCTTTGTGCCTTGGATTAGAGAAGGCTCAGGCAGATTCCCTTGTTCATTGGGGTGCCGACTATGTAAAAATTCTTGAGAACCCCCTTTTTAGAGCGGTTACTTTGGAGCAAGCGCTTCTAGCTATTGAGCCCCTAGTTAATTCAGAGAAACCGTACGCGGTTTTATTTTCGGCAACAACTCATGGAAAAGAACTTTCGGCTTCTTTATCTGCCAAGTTAAATGTTGGTTTGGCCACGGATTGTATTTCTATCGAGGTCGGGGAACAGGGAGAAATTATGGTTCGACGTCCGGTCTACGCCGGTAAAGCCCTTTCTCATCTAATTTTGCAAGGTTCAGGTCCCCATATTTTGAGTTTGCGGCAAAACGTCTTTCGGGGTTCCAGCCCAGACACTTCTCGGATAGGAAAAGTGGAGTTACTGGATCTTAAGATTCCTGATGATCAGTTAGTCCTTAAGATTCAAGATGTTGTAAGGGAGACAGGAAGCCAGTTGGACGTTACAGAAGCACGGGTCATCGTTTCCGGAGGGTTGGGTATGCAGCAGCCAGAAAACTTCAAACTTTTGGAGGATTTGGCTCAGGTACTTCAAGGTGCTGTAGGTGCCAGCAGACCTGTGGTGGATAATGGGTGGAGAAAATATTCTAACCAAATAGGCCAGACAGGGCGTACGGTTCAACCCGATTTATATATAGCATGTGGTATTTCAGGTGCGGTACAACATCTTGCCGGAATGTCTGCAGCCAAGTGCATTGTCGCGATAAACAAAGATGCCAACGCCCCTATTTTTTCTGTAGCCGACTATGGAATAGTTGGAGATGCTTTGGAGATCCTTCCCCTGATAACTGAGGAATTTCGCAGGGTCCTTGGTTCCGCAAATTGATTGGGTTGTCTTCGATTAGGCCACACAGCCCCTATTTTTTATGAAAAATCGTCTAATTGAGCTCTTAAGTGACGGTTCAATTGATTTAGATTCAGGTACTTCACCAGAGTCAGCAGCCGAACACCTGATTCTTTATTTGATGGAATGGAAACGCTGGAATGCAAAAATCAACCTGACGGCAGAACGCGACGAATTATCCGTCATAAACAAACACATTTATGAATCTCTTCAATACGCTCGAGTTATTTCACCAACCGGGTCGTTGGTAGACATTGGGAGCGGGGCGGGTTTTCCTGGTATACCCGTTAAGATCATTCGCCCGAAGTTGGAGATTGTTCTCATTGAGAGCCAGCGAAAAAGGGCAAATTTTCTTAAAGCAGCTATTCGTTCCATTGAATTGTCGAAAATTCAGTGTGTTCATGGGCGAGTGACAGATTTTCCAGAATTGATCGGAAAATATGATTTTGTGACCCTGCGGCACGTACTCGAACCACACTTAAGCTTGCAATTAGGAGCAGGTCTTTTAAGTCCTGGCGGCAGTTTGATTTTGCAGACCAGCTTTAACCACTCTTTTCAACTCGATTTTCTGGATTCCCTTCGACTTTCGCCTGTTAATGAGATTTTTTTTGAACGATCAGGCAGTTCACATTCTAAAATCATGTTTTTTAAGCGAAACTCTACCTAAAATTTGTATCCTCACACAATGATTCAATGATTGTTCCACGTGAAACATGTTAAATTTTGGTTTCATAGTAAAAATTGCTGGTGTTTCACGTGGAACAATTGCGCTTAAAGTTAGAAATTATATAAAGTTTGTGCTAATCTTCTCTAAAAATTGGTTTTTTAAGGAAGTTACCAGTTTATGGGAAAAATAATCAGCGTTGCGAATCAAAAAGGTGGGGTTGGGAAAACTACAACGGCTGTTAATCTTGCTGCTTGTCTGGCCTTATCTGGAACGAAAGTCCTAGTGGTCGACATGGATCCTCAGGGCAATGCATCTAGTGGACTTGGGATTAATCTTAGGGACAACCAAAAGGGAATTTACGAAATATTAACAGATGGAGTCCCTCTCAATCAGGCTGTTTATCCTACAGAAATTGATACCCTAAAAGTTATTCCTTCGAACGTAGATTTAGCGGGAGCCGAAATCGAGTTTGTGGGGCGAGACCACAGGGAAATAAATTCTAAGCATCGCCTTAAAAGAAGTAGAAACGGAATATGAGTTTATAGTTATAGATTGTCCTCCTTCTCTGGGCCTTCTTACGTTGAACGCTCTGGCAATATCTCAGTCCGTCCTGATTCCCATGCAATGTGAATATTACGCCTTGCAGGGCTTAAGCCACCTTCTCAAAACTCTAAAACGAGTCAAAAAGTCGATTAATCCAGATCTGAAAGTAGAAGGGATAATACTTACTATGTATGATAATCGTACATTGCTGGCGGGACAGGTTGAAAGCCAAGTGAAAAAATACTTCGGAGAGTTTCTAATGAAAACTATCATTCCGAGGAATATTCGTCTCAGTGAAGCACCAAGCCACGGCAAGCCCATTATTTTATATGCAAGTCGTTCGAAAGGTTCCGATTCTTACGTTGAGTTGGCGCAGGAGGTCATTCAACGAACCAAAAATGAAACGGCTAAAGTTGAACAACATCAAATCGAGAGCGTTGCATGAATCGACAAGCATTAGGCAAGGGGATTGAAGCTTTAATCCCAGACTTTGAAGAAGGTGTCCCCTCAGACGAAACATCAAGTGGAGCATCGACTCTTCTGATTGATGAAATAGTCCCAAACCGTTTGCAACCCAGGCAACACTTTGATGACGAAAAATTTAATGAACTTGAACGTTCGATACGGGAGCACGGGGTGCTGCAACCGATTGTGGTCCAAAAGAATGCAAAAGGGTATGAGCTGATTGTTGGAGAGCGACGCTGGCGGGCCAGCAAAAAAGCTGGTCTTAAAAAAATTCCCTCCATCATCCGTGAAGTGACCGATACAGAATCTCTCGAACTTGCGCTGATCGAAAACCTGAATCGACAGGATCTGAACCCCATTGAAGAAGCTGAGGCTTACGAGCGGTTAGCAAAAGACTTCGGACTCACTCAGGAAAAAATTTCTCAACGGATGGGGAAAAGCCGGGAGGCAGTAGCCAACGCATTAAGGCTTCTTAAACTACCTCGCCAAGTTAAGGAAGACATGATTGGTGGGAGGTTGACTATGGGGCACGGACGCGCCCTTTTGGGCTTGAATTCTGAAAAAGATATTTACGCTTTGCGGAGAAAAATAATACGCCATACATTGAGTGTTCGGGAGACAGAAGCGCAAGTCAACCGGTGGAAGCAGCCGCAAGGAAATTCGACGAATAATACGAAAACTCAAAAGGGTATCTTTGTTAAAAAATTAGAAATGGAGTTAGAACGAAAATTAGGAACGAAAGTAGAAATTGCTCCGAGCACAAAAGGTGGTAAAGTGCTGATCAAATATTATTCAGATGATGATCTAGAACGTATCCGGACATTATTTGTTTAAATTACGGATAATTGATTTTTTATTATTGGTATAGCAACAGGAGATAAGCATGCTTCAGAAAAACGAAGAATTGCCAATCAAGGCTTACCTGGGCTCAGATGCATTATTTAAAGGGACATTGAGTTTTGAAGGTACAGTGCGGATTGATGGGAAGTTTGAGGGCCAAGTAAAAACGAACGATACGCTCGTTATAGGCGAGACTGGTGATATGAAAGCAGATGTAAAGGTAGGTACTCTTATTTGCAAGGGGCAATTGAATGGAGCGGTGGTAGCGTCGAAAAAAATCGAAATGCATCCTGCAAGTAAAATTAAAGGAGATATTCATACACCTGCTTTGAGCATAGGACTAGGTGCTGTGCTTGACGGTCACTTAAATATGACAGGAGGAGAGAGCAAGAAAGTCGTTAACCTTGTACAGGAGAAAAAATAGATTACGTTTTATCGGGCTGGTAAATTATTTACTTGCAGGTGCCTCGCATAATTTTTTAGTTGTTTTTTCAAAGTGCTTAATATGATTCAGGATGGGTAAGATAAAGGGGGTGGCTGAAGAGATAGGTACCTTATACATCATAAGTACCCCAATAGGTAACTTAAAGGACGCCACTCACCGTTCATTGGAACTACTCAGTGATGTTGACTTAATTGCCGCAGAGGACACTCGACGGACGGGTATCTTATTAAAACATTATGGAATTAAGACACCTCTTTCGAGCTTTAACAG
>JBGTUV010000103.1:0-4953 GCA_041938985.1 Candidatus Nitromaritima sp.
TTTATAGGAAAAAGGCTAATAGTACACCTAATATACCTCAAACCCTGTTAACCACTGGCTTTTAAGGGGTGTACCTTTTTGGAATAGGGTACACTCGGTACACCACTTACCCTAAAATCAGGTGTACTAGGTGTACCTCATTTTATAAAAGTACACCTGTTTAACTCCTGCTATACACAGGCCTTAAACGTGTTTAGGTGTACTTTTCGGGGTTTTCCTTAAAGAAAAGGTTTTGCAAAATATTTTACAGTCCTCCCTTCGATCTCTTCGATTAAACCAGTTCTCAGTAATTTGTTAAGAATTTCCTTAATTTGGTCATAGCCGTCAAAACTTTTTCGGAAAGCTGAATATAAGTCTTTGACTCCAAGCGGGTGAGGTGATTGTCTCAATCGTTCGAGTATCTTTTTTAAGTTTTTATCTCTTGAACTTGCATAAGTCGAATAAAATGCGGCCTTCATATTCTCGGAAAACCAATTGATCAACTCGATAGCGTCAAGTGTGGTTTCCGTTGTTACTTTTCCTGCCTCGCCTTTGATACAGTGCAAAAGCAAACTTATTCGCAATGAATATGTTTTGAGTTTTTGAAAACTCGATTCCATCTCCTGAACATTTTTGTTAATTTCAACCGTCAAAGCGTCGTGGCACTCATACAAAATATTTTCAGCTTCAGGTTCAAAGGTAAATTCTTTTTCCTCCTCACGGCGATGCAGCAGCTTTTCTATGATATTTTTGACTGAGTGACATTCATTATCAGAAATGTTCGCTCGTATTATTTTCCGTTCGGAATCAATGATTGGTGGGCAAGGATGTCTGAATGGGCATAATAAAAACCGTGAAACAAAACCGTTTGCCAAATCTTCAGGATTAAAAATTTTAGTCAAAAGTTCAGTTTGAATGCCGCCGATAATTGGAACAAAAACGCTCGGAATGTTGCGGTAATCTTTGATTGTCAAATTGTTTATTTCATGACCGTTCCAGATCTCAAGTAGTTTTCCGGTATCGTCGCCTTTTCCACCTTTGTACTGATTCCGTCCGGAAATAAAAGCAGAGAGTTCATCACTTATAAAAGCAATTCCGGTCGGGTTTTCCAAATGCGCCTGAGTAAGTGCCTCAAGGTTTGTGTAGGTCGTCCATATCAGTTTTCTTGTTACTTCCGGTTGTTCACCTCGAAATTCTTTAGCCTCGCTCCTCCATGTTTCAAACTCTCTTTTTTGTTCTTCATACTTACTGGATAGCTCTGTGTTTTTGTCTGCTAATATTGTTCGGCCGCAATCTCGAAATAATGGACTTTTAGCTTTTCCACTGGGGGCGTGAAATGCAATCCAAAGAATGGCTTTTTCCGTCCACCTTCCTGAGCGGATTATTTTGTTGCCGCCGATCGCTATTGAAGTCATACCAAGAAATGCCGCAAGTGCTGTTTCAAATGTAACATTATGTCCTTCAGCTATTTTTTTAAGTGTGGTTTGCAGTGTTGGATTCCATTCCGCAAATAAATTTTTAAGAGTATCTGAACCCTCAAGAGATTGTTTAAGAGATTCGTTCAAGGTCTCTTCCGGTTCATCTGGAAAGCGGCCTTTCTCCGACTCCCATTCTTCTTTTAATAACTTCCTTTGCCGTTCTTCAAGTCCGGTATCAGCTTTAGAAATGTTCAAGGGTTCCGGTTCGTTAGTGTCGTATTCAGGCGGATAATCAAGTCTTTCAGCAAGTGATTTTAGCGTGCCGCCTCCCTCACCTTCGATAAACCAAGTATCTTTTATCGAGTTAAGGATTACAGGGTTCGCTCGGCTTTGGTCTGTCAAATAATCCGCTGGGCCGGCATAATCGGAATAATCTGGGTGTGTCAGGATTTTTTTCAAATATTTTGAAGATCTCATAATGTAGTTCTGGAAGAACCAAGACCTTGAGACTTTCAGGAATGTCGGATATTCTGAAGGTTCAATTCTTGGTAAAGTGTTCAAAGGCTGGTCTTTCCGTTTCGGTTCGGTGACTGGCCTTTGTGCGTTATGTCTTAGTTAAAGTGTGTTACAGATGATCCATTTGCTTGGCACGTAAAACGAATACTGACAAAATTCCAAGTATTATTTCTGGAAGATCAGGCATTGTACTTCATCACTGCCTCGTCAACCTCTTTTTGAATAGAATCCTCCTCACGCTTTTTTCGCGACATTGTCTCGGTTCTGCGCAGTTCCGGACGCAAATCCGCGAGCAATCCTTCCATTGCATGGTTGTTTTGCTCAAGCAATTTGCAGAGCCGTTCAAGCAGTGGAATCAGCGTTTTCTGAGTCTTCAATGTGGTAATCCTGTAGCGGGAATCTCGTCCAGGGATTCTCCTCGATGATTTCGGCTACACGAAACTGAACCTTTTTATTGCACTTGGTTCGCCCGGTCAGAACATGAAGCATTGTTGGATAGCTCACACCAACTTGTTCCGACAACCACCGGACTGTATGCCCGTGGGCTATCAACCATTGCCGAATGCTCGCGTAAACCAATTTTTCTCTTGTAATCATTTTTCTATTGTGACTCTTCAAGTATCATGTAACAATGTATGTATATTCTAGCGTATCACCGATTTAAGAGTCAATCAATATATTTATGAAGATTAAAGTATCATGAAGCAAGAGGATAAGGAAAGGCTCAAACGAGTCCAAAAAGTCTTTAATGAGAAGAAGGTATCCGGACGGAAGTTTGCGGGCAGCATAGGGCTACAGCCGGGTAGCGGGGCAAAACTCCTAGGGGGGGTTACCAAGCTGACAAAGACACTTGCACGGAGCATCGAGCTGGAGTATGGCTATAGAGCTAATTGGCTTTATTATGGTGAGGAACCTGAAAAGGTTGATCCTCTGGAAAAACTCGATCCGATCCAGAGGGTCCAGTTAGAAATTCTTGATAGCGGAGGAAATAATCCAAAACTTAAAGTGGATTTCATCAAAACAATGGTTGACCAGGATTTAAATGTCACCTTGTTGGTTATGATGCTGCGTAGTCGCGACATTTCCAAGAATGTCAAGCGACGTGGGGCAAAAGCAAAATTACTCAATCGCCTTAAGATTAACATAAATGATGCAAACGAAATTTACAAAAAGTTGATTCAAGATTTCGATGGATGTGGTGCAAACCTAAGTTCCAGAGAACAAATTGTTCTGTATTGCGCGGTATATGCTGAACTTCATGAGATGGTTGTCGATCCTCTTGAGGTACTAGAAGATACTGACTCCTTGGCCAAAGTCAAAGAAGAGTTGGCTGGGATGGTCGAGGAAATTAATCGGATCCGTGAGCTGATTGCTGCTGACAAGGAAACTGAGGCTTGGTTAAAGAAACCATTTACTCAAGATTATTGGCCTATACCTGAACCCAAGGACGGATGGAAGAGAAAAATCGGTCATGGAGATGAAAATGAAACTTAGAGAGCAGATTATATTCGATAAAGACCGGCAGATGGTTCGCGGACGTTTCTTTGAAATGAAAAAGAAGGACAAGAAGCACGCACCGATGCACAACCTCTGCACAATTGATGAGTACCATTTCCGTCCAAACGGGCGCAAACGTTCGGAACGTGAACAAACCAATCTGCTTGCACAGTTATATCAGGAAAAACTCGCGGAGCTTCGGGTAAAAGAGGAGCGTGTGGCGGAGGAAACAAAAAAGCTGGCCAAGGGGCTTTCCATTCGTACAGTTATGCAACAGTGGATCGACAATGATGTTTCTCCTTACACGAAACCGATTACGGCCAGGGAATATATGCGAACATGTTCTCTTTACATTGAAATTGTAGGGGATCATCCAATTATTGATTTCAAGAAAAATCACGCTAACCTTTTTCAGTCTGGACTTCAAAAACGTGGTTTGAGTAATGCTGGTATTCGGAAGCATCAAACACAGCTTCAGATTTTCCTTAACTGGGCATACAGTGAGGATCATCTTGAAAAACCACTTAAGCTGAACAAAATTAAAGTATTTCATAATGGTCCTGTGGTCTTTAGTCTTACTGAAGTTGAAAAGATTCAGAAATGCATTGAGAATTCTCAATTAAAAGCTTCTTCACCTTACCAAGAAAGATGTATTAAAAATCACATGCGGGCTTTTTTAATAACACGGTACGCTGTGTTTCGCTGCGGAGAGATACTATCAATGCCTATTCGTAATATACTTCTTGAAGACGGAGTCCTTAAGATAACTGAAGTTCCAGAGATTGCCTGGGTACCAAAGACTAGGCAGGAAAGATTAGTACCTATAAGTCCAATACTTAAATCTTTTCTTGAGGAAGATATTAATAATAGGAATAAGTCTGAACACTGGTTTCTAGATGATGGTCTTGGCAGAAGATCTTATGCAAGTAATTCCCAGCTAACTCAGGTCTTCAGGAGGTATGTAAAACGCTGTGGACTTGAAAAACTTGGTCGTAAACCACTTCATGGATTACGTTCTACCGGAATTACAGCAATGTTATCAGCTGGCGGGAAGTTAGATTTTGTCTCAAGGATAGCTGGACATGCAAATGTGCAGACTACGTTGAATCATTATGTAAGAGCAGAAAATTTTGATCTCAGAGACACTATAAACCTTCTTTCTGAACCACATGAAAATGGGTTTTTAGGAAGCATGTAAACCAAGGACTTAGTTCTACATTAGTTCTACAGAGGATGTAATGAACAAAGTATGTAACTTTATATCAGTAAGTTGAGGCTTTAAATCTACGGACTGAAAATCCGTGTGTCGGTGGTTCAATTCCACCTCTGGCCACCGCATTATAGTCAATAATTTCAATATTTAATCCATATAAAAGTCAATTAAAATAGGCATCTTATTTAAGTTCTACAAGGTTCTACAAACCATATTTTGGCCTGTTAACCTGCCTCCAGGTTCTACATTAGTTCTACAAAATTAGACCCCACCACCCCCTACGGGGTACCCCCCTACTTCGTTATTTAGAGAGAGACACAATCCCCCCAA
>JBGTUV010000104.1:0-4953 GCA_041938985.1 Candidatus Nitromaritima sp.
AAACTTTCTTCATCGTTGCTTTACAGGTAAAGTTTCGGGGAGCCTTAGGGGATTTAAATGCCGCGCCTAGTTTTCCCGTGCCGTCACCTTTTTTACCATGACACTGCATACAAGCCAATGGTTTAGCAGTTTTCTGGAAAAGCTTTTTCCCATTGGCTTTATTGGCCTTTTTGGTTTTATCTTGTTTGACGGTTGACGCTGGAGCAGACTTTGTCTTTCTTGGCTGTGGGCACTCGGCCTTTTTTGCAGCATAAGCTGAGCTGACCATAGCAAATGTAAATATCGCGGCAATAAACAAAACAAACTGCTTTTTCATTGAATCCTCTCCTCTTTTTGAAATTGTAAAACCACTAACTCTATATAAGCCTTCACTTTCAAGAAAAACCCGCAAATCGAAAGGCCCTACGCTCTTAGACAATATTGCTTTTATATTTAATCACGCCCGAAAGCGAGGAAGCACAAAACTCAAGCATCTTGAGAATCGGCACCCTATAATAATTCATTAAAACTGTCAAGAAAAACGCCCGTTCATTTTGGGCTACTTATGAGCAAACCTCACCGGTTAAAACCTATTTTCTGAGCATTCTTAAGACAAACCAAATGAAATTCAACGCCCACCCTTAATAAGAAATACTAATATTTTCAAATATTTACATAGAATTATACTTATTTTCTCTCTCAAAAACCTAGTTTTTCCTTGCCCATCATAACCAGAAAAGGTTAGGATTAGGATAACCGAGCAGCTAGATTGTTTTCTAGGTAGCATCAAATTGACCCTCGGTGGCATATGTTTTTATAATCCAGAGTTCTTCCTAAAGGTGGAAAGGGGCCTCGGCCCTGAAAATTCCATCATCCATGCCCCAATTTAAAAACAATGTTGATTGCGTTAGGGGTGGCCAGAGGATGATTTGTATTTTAAGAGTAATTTAATTATTTAGAGTCAGATCGACCTTACGCCTCTAAATTTTACGATTTTTTACCCATGGTCTCTATTTAGAGCTTTAATTATGGGGTTCCCATGCGGGAGGTAGCGCAAAATGAATATAAAAAAATACTTTAGCAAGCTTGTTGATAAAAAGGCTCAAAATACTGCTGGCAATGGGCAAGAGAAGGCTAAGTCACCAAAATATTTGACTAAACTCGCGCAAATCCCCCAATTGAGTGAAATCGAAAGAAGTGATTTAGAAAAAGTCAACGAAGAGTTCGTTTTTAGAACTAATGACTACTATCAATCACTTATAGACTGGAATGACCCAAATGATCCTATCCGACGTATTGTAATGCCCGATGTCCGGGAACTCGATGACTGGGGACAATTAGATGCCTCCAATGAGGAAAAGTACACCAAAGTCAAGGGCCTGGAGCATAAATACACCTCTACAGCCCTTCTTCTTGTCAACGAAGTTTGTGCGGCCTATTGTCGGTTTTGCTTCCGCAAGCGGTTATTCATGGATGAAAACGATGAGGTCACGAAAGACATTACCGAGGGCCTTGAATATATACGTGAACATCCTGAGATAACCAACGTTTTGCTGACCGGCGGGGACCCTATGATCATGTCGACCAGCAAGTTGGAGCCGATCATCAAGCAAATTCGTGAAATCGACCATGTCAAAATCATCCGTATCGGAACCAAGATCCCTGCGTTCAACCCATATAGGATCCTCAATGATCCGTCACTGCATGAAATGATCCGAACTTACAGCACAGATGAAAAGAAAATTTACATCATGGCTCACTTCAACCACCCGAAAGAACTGACTGAGATTGCCGTGAAGAGCCTGAATATGTTGATGCAGTCTGGAGCGATCGTCGTCAACCAAACCCCATTGATAAAAGGAGTCAATGACGACCCCGAGGTTTTGGCAGAATTGTTCAACCGATTGTCCTTTATCGGGGTTCCGCCCTATTATGTTTTCCTATGCCGGCCAACACTAGGAAATGAACCTTTTGCTATTCCTGTTGAAGAAGGATATAAAATTTTTGAGGAGGCGCGAAAGAAATGCTCTGGGCTTGCGAAAAGAGCTAGGTTAGTAATGTCACATGAGACTGGTAAGGTTGAAATGGTAGGAATGTCGGGTGGTCAGGTTTTCTTTAAATATAACCGGTCAGCCGATGTTGAAAATGATGCAAATTTTCTTATGTTTGAGTCAAATCCGGATGCCTATTGGTTTGACGATTATGAAGAATCGGAGACGTTTTTCCAAAAAGATTATTCAATTAAAAACCTTGTTCTCCAGTTGACAAAAGCCATTCGTTAGATATCCTCGAAGTTCAGGTCCCTGTTTCAGTTTTTGGATCCTCGCATGTCTGGACATGCAATATACCCGAGCGTATGTCTCCAAGAGTTTAAGGATAAATTAAATAGGCCGGAGTTTAATTTTTCACAAAGGAGTTTTCGTTTTATGGGACGTTTGAGCGGGAAAAATATATTAATAATCATACCTAAAGATTATTACGATGAGGAAGAACTGGAAATCCCCTATGAGCGTTTTAAAAGCGAAGATGCCAACATTATCGTCGCCTCGGCAAAAATGAAGGAGGCCGTGGGAATGAAAACAGGGCGGCGTATGCCAGACCGCCTGATTGTCGATTGTATGGAAGGAATTACAGGGGATAGTTACGTTACGGGTGGAACCGGGACAAGACAAATCAAGGCTGTGTTTCAAGGAGTGGTCGTTGTGGGCGGTTCTGGAGCTCGAATTTATCTCTGGGAAGATAAAATAGTCCGCCTGCTAATCACGGATCGCTATAAAAGTGAGTTTGTAGTTGCCGCGATAGGCCAAGGCATTGGGTGTCTTGCTGAAGCAAATCTAGTAGAAGCCTTGGAAGTCCCTGTAAACGAAAACATAGCAAAAAAACCATTCCTTAAAATTCTTGAGAAGGGTAAGGCTCTTTTAAGCGATGAAGATTTAATCATCCATGAAAGGCTTGTAATGGGGAAAGATAGCTCTATAGCCGAGGCCTTTGCTCAGGCAGTGATTGATGAAGTGGAAAAAATAACTAAAACCAAGTAGTTCATTCTGCTCGCAAAAAAACAAAAAAAACACTTATCACCCCGCCAAGTCCTCCCTCTCTTTTTTGGCTTTGATAATTTTCATCCTAATTTTGATCGCATCGTTTAATTGTTTAACGATGCGATCATTAGAGTCCGGGAAGTGAATTTTATCATTGAACTCTTCGAGGCTGTGTTCTTCCATGATTTTCCCGAATGCTTCATCGCAAAATGGTCGGGTCATCTGCATGACACCATCAAAATAAACACTCACCTTTTCATATTTATCCCAATTATCCAAGATAAGTTTTCGGATCGTGTCCCCCGCAGGAGAACCGTCCTCAGAGGTACGTCCGGATGGGTTAGAGTCTTGCATGACTTCATAAACACTGAGCTTAAATTCTTGTTCCATAATTTTTTTAATCCAAAGTTAAATACAAACCGTTTCTCAGCGAGATTCTATAGTTACCTTCATTTCAATACGATCGATCGGATTGTCCCGGTCGTCTCTCGGAGAGTCGACAATCTTGTCCGCAACATCCATACCAGAGATCACTCTCCCAAAGGCTGTGTATTGACCATCGAGAAAATCCGAATCTTTTACCACCACAAAAAATTGTGATCCGGCGCTATCCGGATCCTGCGAACGCGCCATAGATACGATCCCTCTTACATGGGGTTCATCATTGAACTCGGCTTTGATGGTATGACCTGGGCCACCCATCCCATGAGACGAGCGATCATCGCTTTTGGTATTCGGATCTCCACCCTGAACCATGAAACCGGGTATGACCCGATGAAAAGTAGTGCCATTGTAAAAATCGCTATTTGCCAGATCCTTAAAGTTTTGAACATGCCCGGGAGCTACATCTTCCAAAAGCTCAAACTCTATATTTCCAAGTGATGTTTCTATTACTGCAATCTCATTAGACATGATAACTCCTAATATTAAGACAACAAATCATACCTTGATAATGACTATCGGTTTATAACTTTCACCTTCATTTCAATCCGTTCGTTCGGGTTATCCCTTCTATCTCTGGGAGCATTAACGATTTGGTCCGCGACCGTCATCCCTGAAAGGACCTTGCCGAACGCTGTATATTGTCCATCAAGAAAAGCTGAGTCCTTCACTACTATATAAAACTGTGAGCCCGCGCTATTAGGATCTTGAGAGCGCGCCATAGAAAGAATACCCCTTTTATGCGGGGTATCATTGAATTAATAGTGCTGTTTGATTTTAGCGTATACTTTCCTTCTACCAAA
Organism: Candidatus Nitromaritima sp.; assembly: GCA_041938985.1. Taxonomy (GTDB): domain Bacteria; phylum Nitrospinota; class Nitrospinia; order Nitrospinales; family VA-1; genus Nitromaritima. The sequence goes on from JBGTUV010000104.1 coordinate 4,262, forward strand.
AGTTTTTAGCCTCATCTCCAATTCTAACAATTTTCAAGTGCTTAATCTTGTCGCCCGCCACAATACTATTGACAACTTTCATTCCTTTTACAACAACGCCGAAAACACTATGCTTATTATCTAACCATGGTGTGGGCACATGGGTTATGAAAAATTGGCTCCCATTTGTGTTTGGACCGGAGTTAGCCATTGACAAGATTCCGGCAGAATTATGCCTCCGTTTCGGACTGAATTCATCGCCAAATTGGTAACCAGGGCCGCCGGATCCAGTGCCTGTCGGGTCACCGCCTTGAATCATGAAATTGTCAAGCACGCGATGAAACACCAAGCCGTCGTAATAACCGCGGCCAGCCAAATTTACAAAATTGGCTACAGTCATTGGTGCCTCTTCAGGATAGAGTGTTAGATGGATATCACCTTTGGACGTCTTGATTACCGCTGAAAGTTCGTTAGATTGATTCGCTTTAATAGGCATGATCGTCATATTGTTTGCGATGACTACAAGCATCGTGCTAAAAAACAGCAATCTCGTGGCACGCATACTTTGTTCCTTTCTTGTTACTAGTGTTATTCACTCGTGGACGCCATGCCACTGTAAAGATAGTAAAGTAAGTATGTGAACCTGCACCAACTCTGTCAAGCAACATGAATTACCCTTCTCTTTGGTGCTCGATCCTCAAATGACACTTGAA
>JBGTUV010000105.1:0-4911 GCA_041938985.1 Candidatus Nitromaritima sp.
GCGCCGAAGGGACAAAAGCGTTATCTGAATCGCCCAATTTAAAATCTATCGAATATCTGGACTTAGGTCAAAATGGATTAGGCAGCGATGGGGCTAAGGCCCTTGCTCAAAGTCCTAATATGGAAACATTAAAATTTTTACGTTTAAATAACAACAATATTAAAGATGCAGGGATATCTGACATGACCATATCAAAATATTTCACTTCTCTTGAACATCTTTTCTTGGAGAATGAAAATTGGATTCATTCTGAAGGAGCAAGGTCTATTGCAGTTTCAACTGCTTTCCCGTTGTTACGAACACTTGTACTTACTTTGAACGCGATAGGCGATGAAGGTGCTTTTCATTTAGCTGGAGAGAATAATTTGAATTCTTTAGAGCAACTCAACGTCGCTGGAAATAAAATTAGCCCAAGAGGCGAAGAGGCACTTAGAAGCTCTCCTCATCTTCAACACCTTAAAAACCTAGAACTGGTATAGATAGAAATAATGCTACTTCTTTATATCACCTAAATATGATTAATCGCCTGGTACTCGTCTATCAAGTATCTATTCCCTCAAATTAATCAGAAAATAAAAATACTAGAGTGAGGTCAAGAGCACTATTTATCAGTCATTTTTTGATAGGAAGTTAGCTGAAATATTATTTCTTGGCTAGGAGATTAAATGTGTTCTGAGTTTTTAAGACACTAGTTGCAAGGAAAGAGCTGAAGCCAAACCGTCTGGCGCAATATTTCTCAACTTTTAGAATTTTTAACCCTTCTTTGGTGAACAAGTCCGTTAGTCTATGCGGGTCTATTCCACCAAATTGCCTTTGATAATCTGCGTGGTGATACTCCTTCTCTAAAATCGATATTCTTTGCCGCATCATTTTTCGCCGGTAAAAAGCCTCATCAACACCAGCTAACGTCTTATGCATGCTATGGCGAATGGGTGCATTGATATCCTGTTTGAGAGGTTCAAAGAATATAAGAAACACTCCTCCAGGAATTAATCGATCGCAATACATTTTTATCACCGATTCAAAATCGTACAGATGATGCAATAAAGCTGAGACGATAATCGCAGAGTATTTCTTATCATCGATATTAGCGAATGTTTCTACATCACTGACAACTAATCGCGAACGCTTCCTGTAATCCTTTGGGATCCGGTCTTCCAACACGCTTATCATTTCGGTTGATAAGTCGACTCCTGTTATTTCATATCCTCGTTTTAAAAACTCGAGATACAAATAACCTGTTCCACACCCCAACTCTAAAATACTCTTTTCCGAAGGACTCATCTCAAAACAAACCCGATCGATTGTTTTCCTTAATATACGAGCTTGATAGAAATTGGTTTGTTCAGGGTGTCTATCAAGATAGAACTGATCTTCAAGTTTGTGAACACGTTTATTTTCTTCTAAAACCTTTTCTCTGGTCAGCGTCGATTCGGGAATTCTCATTTTATTAATCATTCGGTCAAAGCATTAATAAAAAAACGTTTCTCTGCCTTATTGCTTTCACACTCGTTACAATTAGCACAAGTATCAGGGAATTCGCCTTTTAGATGCTGTTCACGCAGAAGATCCATCTTTTCATTTTCCCATAAATTTGGGACTGTTTCATTTTGAACACTCCCAATCATGAGGTTTGCATTGTAGTCAACGCAACAGGGAATTACTCTACCATCCCATAGAACAACTAACTTCCCGTAGTCTTTCCCAAAAGGTTCTGGACAAACTTCGGTGCGAGGACTAGTGATTAGTTTTGGCTGTAAACGAACATGATCTACAATTTTTTCCCAGTGGGTAATATAGTCCTCCGCATCTCCTTCCGTATCTTCTTCAACAGTAAAAACCACACCCATTTTTAATTTGGGACGTCTTTTCTCTTTTACTTTCTTTAGCTTATTAATATTTTGTTCGATGTTTTGTAGTTCCACTCCTCGAACTCGCTTAAAGGTCTCCGCCGAACCGTCGATCGAAAAACGAATGATATCTAGTTTACTGTCAACAATCTGATCAATCATTTTATCCGTAAGGAGGGTACCGTTAGTATTCATCACTACGTAATTGACCCCTTTATTTTTGGCGTATTCAATCATCTTAAAAATATCCTTGTGCAAAAGAGGCTCTCCCCAATTATGCATGCACAAGTGTTCTAAGTCTGGACTATCGTCGATTATTTTTTTAAATAAATCGAATTCCATGAATCCACCTTCACGAGTCATACCTTCTGTTACAAAGCAAAAGGTACAACGTAAGTTGCATGTATTTGTCGGCTCTATAATTAGAGATGTTATTTTTTTTACTTCCATCAATCGATTACCTTGTGCACGATGTATTCAGGTCGATTTTGTATTTTCAAATGAACCCGACCAAGATATTCACCAAGAAAGCCAATAGACAATAATTGAACCCCTGCGAAAAAAGAAAATACCGCTGATAATACAACAAAGCCTTCAATTAAAATTCCAGCTACCAAGCGCTGATACAACAGAAACATCATTATCGCAAAGCCCATACCAGCACCCAATAACCCCAGATAAGTAACCAGGCGTAATGGAAAATTAGAATAACCCGTAATCAAATCCCAGGTTAAGCGAAGGAGTGGCAGGACTCCGTATTTTGTTTGGCCCATTTTTCTTAAATGATGATCAACTTCCACATGTACAGTGGGAACTGCCATCCAACTCATCAATACCGCCATATAGCGGGATCGATCTTGACATTGATCAATTTTTTCAATAACGCTTCGACGCATTGCGCGAAAAGAACTCAAATTTAATTTAAAACGGTTTCCAAACAATGCCTGTGCTAACGAATGGAGAACCTTCGACCCCAAAATCCTTAATGAACTATCCCGACGTTTACGTGGAATAGTTACAACAAGGTCGACTTCATCAGTGAAAGCACCTAACAACCTCTTTATTTCTTCTGGTGGATTTTGCAAGTCTGAATCAATTTGAACAACAATATTGCCCCGGCTTTCTCGAAAACCAGCCAGAACAGCAGCTTGCTGACCAAAGTTCCTAGTAAACTTTACAACACGTATATTAGAATCTATTTTTTTCCATTTGCATATCAATTCGAATGAATTATCCGTACTGCCATCGTCCACAAACAGCAACTCGTACGATTTACCCCAACTTTCCGCCTCTTTCTTTAGACGGGGATAAAACTCATGTAATACCAGCTCCTCGTTAAAAACTGGAATAACTACTGAGACCTGTAATGAATCCATCATAAATCCTTAATTTTAGCAAATTGCTTGGCACCGAATTCTCATCGGGAATTCTAATTATTGACTAATGGTTTTGATTCTCTTCGGTCAATATATTGCGCTCAAAAAGTGAAGGTACTTTTTTCAGAGCAGACCAAATTTTATGTCGGGGCGTTGGTTGGAGCAATTGCATTTCGCCACAACAATGCTAGTGGAGTATTTATCATGGATCGCATGATCCACTTTGGTTCAACTGCCCGGAGTACATGTCTAAAGCGTTGCATGCTTAAATAAAATTTTCGATTTGCTTCTCGTTTTAGTTTAACCAGGTCGTCTCCCTCCACCTCGCTTGCATTACATGATGCAGCATCGAAAGTATACTCAGAGAAATCCTCGAAGTTACTTTCTCTAGATTCGATAAAAGTCTGTCTTAAATCTGTTCCTGGATTCGGGATTACCAGTGAAAAATTAGCCGTTGTTAAACCCAGATCGCATGCAAAGTCTATTGTTTCTTTCATCTCGTCGCGAGTTTCAGATGGAAATCCTAACATGAAAAATCCATGGACACTCATTCGAGCACGTGTAAGCTTTTCAACGACGTCATATATTATATTTATATCTAAATCCTTTTTTATCATGTCTTGAATTCTTTGAGAGCCGGACTCTATTCCCAATGCCATCCTATACACGCCGGCCCTTTGCATTTTATCAATCAACTCGTCATCAAAAAAATCTGCACGTAATCCGTTGGGGAACGATATGTGGATATTTAAATTTCTCTGGATGATGGCATCTAAAACGATTTTTGCTCTTTTCATATTGACGTTGAATACATCGTCCACAATATGAAACTCTCTAATACCATATTCATTGATCAGGTATTCTATTTCATCAACTACTGCCTTTGGTGAACGATACTGAATGGACTTATCAAAAATATCATGGCAGTAGGTGCATTTGAACGGGCATCCTCGTGAAGTCACCAAGGGAAGAAATCTTTTATTTCTAAAAACAGGGAAGAAATCCATGGAGGATTGGAAATTGAAATACCGTTCTAGATTAATCAAATCATACTCTTGATCAAATTTATCTAGATCACGAATGACCGGCCGGTCTGCCGTACGAATATAAGATCCATTTTTTTTGTATGCGATACCCGGAACATTTTCAATGTCCTTACCTTGTTCCAAAGCATTGATCAACTCTACAATTGTTAGATCACCTTCCCCGCTTACCATCAAATCCACATTAGGGTCATTTAGAATAAATCGTGGTTCATGTGAGCAGTGAGGCCCACCAAAAACAATTGTTACCCCTGGGTTTATTTCTTTAACTTTAGCGGCATCGACAAACCCATATTTACACTCAATAGTCATAACCCCAATGCCAACAACTTGCGGGTCAAATGAACTCATGACAGAATCTAATTCTTCATCTGGGGAGTTAGAAATTCTAAGATCAAGAATTTTAACTTGGTGCCCAGCTCTTTTTAAGACAGACCCTATCGCCAGCAAGCCGAGAGGTAAGACGCGTGCCATCGATTTTTTTTCTGCTGCTGGTCTCAATAATAAAACTTTCATAATATTTATTCCTTATTTTTCTGATCCAATGTACTCGGACTGGCAACAACCTAGACAGCCAGGAAATATTTTTTCGTTTTTAATTCGTTCACGGAACTCGCGCGACCTCTCTCCATTCCATGGAGA
>JBGTUV010000106.1:0-4888 GCA_041938985.1 Candidatus Nitromaritima sp.
GCCATTAAATCCATAGGCTCGAATGTAGCAGATGTTACATGAATTATAAAATGATCCTTCATCCCTGTTTTATCAAGTATTTCAACTTCTGCGTCAGGGATTGACCCCTTCACCAAAGCTGCTAAATCTGGAATACTAATCATAGATTGCTAAAACTCCTATTAGATGGTGAACTATTGAATGTGTTGCAGTTTATTCGATTCTATACCCTGTGAAAAGGTTTAAATTTTTCATTATCATCAAGGATACCGACCAAAAAATCAACCAATTATGAACCAAGCAAATCATTAATTTTAATTAATATAAAATACTATCAATAATATTTTAAGTAATAGCCACAAATTTTCCATATTTTTAGTATAATAAAAGAAACTTAAAGAGCATTTAAGTTATCTAACACGATGTCACAGCCTTTATATACAGTATTTTACCATTGGAGGAATGAATGGCGGCTACACAGGAGTTTGTTAAAGTCTCAATGATTGCCAAGGATGAGGTCAAGAAGTTAATAAACGCAGAAAATAACCCAGAAATAGGCCTGCGCCTAGGTGTAAAGGGTGGCGGTTGTTCTGGTTTGTCTTACGACCTTGCGTTCACACCAACAGAAAAAGGCGACACAGTGGTTGAACATGAAGGCTTCAAGGTTTTCATGGATGCGAAAAGCCTCATTTACTTAAAGGGGATGATGCTGGACTACAAAGGCGGGCTTGACGGTAAAGGATTCGTTTTTGTAAATCCAAATGCTACCTCAACTTGCGGTTGTGGAGAGTCCTTCTCTATCACCTGATAATCGACACTGCTTGCAAATCGTTACTTGGAAACTACTCTCTCTTCTCAGGAAAATCATCGCTACCTACGTGAAAAAGCTGGCTACTTTTTTCTGGAAGACTTGTGTCTTATTTCAGCTGAAGGCTCAGATCTTTTTAGCTATCTCCAGACCCAAACAACTAACGACGTAAATGAGCTAAAGCCGGGGCAAGGTCAAAATAATGCCATTGTTGATCGAAAAGCTAGAGTCATCTCCACATTCTCCCTCCACCGAACAGGAGAAGAGTCGGCAGTTATACTGGTTGAGACTCAACAAAAAGAAAATCTACTAAACCATCTGAACTCCTTCCTTTTCCGTGAAGACGTTACTCTCACATCATCAAGTCACTTTGTTCTTGCATTGCAAGGTCCGAAAAGCCACGAAATTATAAAAATTTTTACTCGAAGTAACGATTCTATTCCGGAAAAACCTAACGACATCTGTAAGTTTACATTCGAAGGACTACCTGCTCTAGCAATCGCTAAATCGCTGACAGGAGAAGAAGGGTGTGTCCTAGTATTCCAAACCGAATCAGAAAATACCATCACAAAGAAATTATTGGAGTTCGAGCAGCAAAATATATTGATCCAGGTTGATCCTCATGCACAAGAAGTATTTCGCATTGAATCTGGTATCCCTTCCTACGGGAAGGACATTAATGATAAAAATATTCTCCCTGAAACAGGACTCGAGCATAGTTCTGTTAGTTACAATAAGGGTTGCTATATTGGGCAGGAAGTCATTGCTCGCATCAAAACCTACGGCGCACCAAATTTTGCACTAATGGGATTAATCATTGAAGGTGATACTCTCCCGTTACATGACAATGAAATCAAACTTAACTCTAAAAAACTAGGTGTGATTAAAAGTTCTATCTTTTCTTATTCACTTCAGAAAAACATCTCGTTAGCTTACATTCAAAAAGATCATCGAAGTCCAGATATTGATTTGGATGTAACAATAGATAACAAACCCTATAAAATAAAAACCTGCCTTCTTCCTTTTTATCAGCCACAAACACGCAAAGACCGCTCTAAAGTATTACAGGATAAAGCACTTAAATTATATCAGAATCAAGACGATCTCAATCAACCAGTCACCCTTCTTAGAGAAGCAATCGAACTTGACCCTAAAAATGCTACTGCATATGAAGCCTTGGGGGTATTTTTATCCAAACAAAATAAGTTGGATGAGGCGATCGCTCTTATGAAACGACTGGTAGAAATCAACCCTGAAGAAATCATGGCCCATTCGAATCTCTCTGTATATTACATGCAACAGGGGCGAATAGAAGATGCTGAACGAGAAAAAGGAGAAGCAACTGCACTACAGTTTGAAAAAGCAATCGCAGAAAATATGGCTAAAAAGACAACTGAGGACAAAGTAAAACAAGATCTGGCTGAAAGAGAGCAGAAAATTTCAATGTTCAAACAAGTGCTAGAAATAGACCCCGTCGATCAAGTAGCAAATTTTGGATTAGGATCTGTTTATCACGATCTTAAACGCTACGAAGAAGCCCTACCCCCACTTCAAACGGTTGTAAAAGAATATAAAGATTATTCTGCGGCTTATGTCCTTTTAGGAAAAACCATGGAAAAACTTTCACGGCAGGATGAGGCTATCCAAACATATCGGGAAGGTATCGCCGTAGCTTCCAAAAAAGGCGACTTAATGCCACTCAAGGAAATGCAACAAAAGCTCAATCAATTATTACACTCCAACCCCTGATTCTTTACGTACCCCCACAAATCAGAATCAGGAGAAAGAGCTCCTTTCTTGACAAGGCCTTGAGTAATCTTCACTCCATGATCCATCAAAAACCAAAATTTAAGTAGTAACTTCTCTTCAACCGTGGTGAACGCATCCTCCCAGGAAGTGATTGATTTTTGTTTTGCAACCGAGTCATAAAGACTGGAAGAAATATTTAGCCGGTATTTCTTAATAAAAATATTAAACCCTTCCAACAGCAAGGGCTTAAAGTCTTCTCGGCTAACCTTTATCACCTCGGAAATACTAGGAACATGTTGGCTATGGTACTCAAAATACTTTAGCTTGTAATATTGATGAATTGTATTTAATCGATGGTAACAATGCATATCGATTACACGTGCACCATAAATCCGAATGAGGTATTTCTGGATAGAAAGTTTCCCTAGTTGAAGTAATATTTTATTCAACCGCCCTCTCTCAAACATATGAATATATACCGTACTCAGGTGCTTACAGCACTGAGTTTCGATACTATCTTTCAAAGGTTTTGATTGCGGGGTAATCCGGTACCAATAAATTTCATCTCTTGCAACCTTCAAAGAAGTCTCAAATGTATCTGTAACCTGATGTGAACTGGATCGTTTGGCCTGACGAGCAATTTGATGCGAACTAGTATCGGAAAAACCAAAACCCCTCAATTCATCTTGGAATCTTTTTTTCTCTCCCATCAAGATTCCCGCTCGTTCCTTGATACAATCCTTAGCCTTCGAAACACCCCGTAAAGCCAAACTCACATCTCGAGGATGTAAAGATATCCCATGATTTACCGAAAAATCGTATATCTCCTCAAGAGTGTTGTAGTTTAGTTTGTCAACTAGTAGCAATTTTTGGATGACTCGTTCACTAAACCCGCATTTCTCAAAAATTTTTATTTTTTTATACTTGACCTCCTCCCAGTATTTCCGAGTCCCCTCCTTGCGATTAAATTTCCCTTCAATCTCACGTCTAGCTTTAAAAAAGTAACTTCTCATCAAAAACCATTTATTCTTTATGGTTGAGTCAATAATCCATTTGTATTTCGGAGTCAAGGTTGTTAATTTTAAATCACCCAAAAAATTCATTTCTCCTGTTTTAACAATGTGGTCCAATAACTCTAAGTGGCGATCTAGGAGGAAGGGATTTATTTGCCCAACAAACTTTCTAAATATTGTCTTCCAGCGGTACACGTCAAACACTGCCTCACCCTTTTGCTCTTTACATTCAAACTTCTTTTTGATTGTCAGGGCACCTTTTTTATCTATTTGTTTATAAAGTTTGTCACGGTCAGCAATACCTTTTATCATGACTTGGTTTAATTTACTGACAACAACCGGGATATTTTTTTTTAAGGTTTCATCGATCTCACTATATTCAAGAGCAGAAGAAAAGTATATTTCGGCAAGTATCTCATTAACAGCCTCAAGAGAATCTGATGGCTTCTTCGTTATTTTTTTATAATGACTAAAATCAAGAGTTGCTACACCCGATTGGCAATCACGAATATCATTAAGACATTTTCTAGCTAAAGAGAGTTCATCCTGATGGGCATACGGATCGTTCATGACCCTTAAAAACATATTCTCTGCTTTTTCAAGGTCACGACTTGCAAGAAGTTTGAGCCCGTCATTTATCGGATCATAAGAAAACATAAGTAAATTTCATAGTACCGAGTTACAAAAAATTAAACTGCTAAGCAAATTGAACAATGAAAGAAAACGCTGCCCAGAGAAATTGAACTTAAAAAAAGAGCCGTCAGTTCGGTATCAAACTATTTATGAATTAAAAATTTGGCCAGACCTGGAAAGTTCATACATGATCTAACAAGAGAAAATACGCAGGTAGCGTACGATAAAGGGTCGTCTCATTAAAAATTCGAGCTCAATAAGAGCCCTTAAATTGTTAGATATTGGATGCATATTAGGAGAGAAAGGTTTTTCACAATGTAGATTTTTTATTAATCAAGGAGGTCTAATGTATGGTAGGAAAGTAAAAATACGACTAAACTTCGGGCAACTTCTTATAGAATATAAACCTAAAAAAAAACGGGGAAGAGCGGCTCTCAAGCCGTCCCTTCCCCGATCAATACCTAACAGACTTTACTCAGATTAGTAGTGGAGAGTATTCCACTGCGTAACTGCTTTCTGTCCGTTTCTTTCCTTGTTATTACCATTCCAGATCGCAATCGCCATCGGTGTCTTACCACCACCGAATTGCGTATCATTGGCGTCACCAGTTTTCAAGGCACGTTTGAATACAACCGCCCAGCGGTTGTTTCTCCAGTTGCCTTCACCTAGAACGTCTTGATGAGCCTGGGTGGTCAACGTGCTGAAT
>JBGTUV010000107.1:0-4851 GCA_041938985.1 Candidatus Nitromaritima sp.
GCGTTGGAAGTCAATATACCCTCTTTCCCACCTCCTACCAAAAATCCAAACCCGTTGGACGATGCCATTTTCTGTGGTAGTATTTTTATAAGTCTATGAAATATGTAACGTTTATGTTGATTGATGGACTATGAAATATAGTAATCAATCGTTTACGGGGTTGCGTGATTCGAATGAAAATATTGAGGGACTAGAAATTTCTCTAAATACTTGAAGGGTGCCAGAAATATGAAAGTTGTGAAGTTAGCGGATGTTGTTGAGTTCAACCCTGAAAAACTGAAGAAAGTAAGTCTTTTTGATACGGATAATTTCTTCTGTGACATATACTGTTTAGAACCGGCTCAATCACAGAAAGTTCATTCACATGGCGACTCTGATAAAGTTTACTACGTTCTCAAGGGCAGTGGGAAGGTGACGGTTGGATCCGAGGAAAAAGTACTTGGCCCTGACGAAATTACGATTGCTCCGGCTGGAGAAGACCACGGAGTGGTCAATCATACACAGGATAAATTGGTGATGCTGGTCTTTATGGCGCCTAAGCCTTAAAGGTTTTTCATTTTTTTTAAACATTTCTGCTTTAAGCGGATAAATGAAATAAGATTATGGTCTATCTAGTCTTTCCTTCATCATGGCATCCGTCTCAGCCTTATCTGAGTCTGCCGAGTCTAAAGGGGTACCTGCATATGCATGGTATCCAGGACGTAAAACAAAGAGACTTGGCTATCGAGCTTCTTGATCACCTGTGTACCTGGGAAAGAACAAAACCACTTTACGAGCGTATCACTCGAGAGTTGAATGAATTAGGTGAGAAGCCTCGTCACTCCCAGTTTGAACGAGAAAAATATGCCAAACTGCGAGAGGCGGAACAAGCTATTCCCGCTCTCATGTATGAGATTGATGCGGCGAAGGACTCGCTTCGCTGTGAGGATTTTTACAACCTCGACCGTTACATGGAAAGCCTTAAGATCATTGACGTGTGGCTCGACAATATCCTTGCACCTTATTTTCCGTCTCAGTTAACCGTTATCGGAAGTCAGATGCGTTACTCGCCTTACTCAACGAAAGAGGTTTTCGAGTCTTTCACTAACCCGAATGAGAATTTTTTCTACGATATTTACAAGGAACACTACCTGCCATCGATCTTAAAAGAAGATATCGATATTCTTGGCATATCGATTACCTCGGTGGAACAGATTATCCCTGGACTTACTCTGGCGCACTTAGTGAAACAGGCGGCACCTCATATTCATATTACTGCTGGCGGCAGCGTGTTTACGAAGTTAGTGGATCGAATGGAGAAAAATGGGTCTCCAGTGTTTAAATTTCTCGACAGCATCATTGTGCACGAGGGAGAGAGTCCAATGTTGAGCCTAGTCAACGAATGCCGAGGAGGAGGGGATCTGTCAAAAGTTCCCAACCTGGTATGGGAGGATAAGGGGAAGGTGAATGTCAACCGTCCTTTTGCAAAAGAGGAACTAAATAAATTGCCGACACCAGACTTTGACGGGATGCCCTTCGATTTGTACCTTTCACCTGAGAGATGTCTTCCCATTATGGGCTCTCGTGGTTGTTACTGGGAAAGATGTGCTTTCTGCTCAATTCCTTTTGACCATATGGATTTTCACGTTCGATACGCTGAAAATGTTGTTGCCGATGTACAAAACCTGAAAGAAAAATACGATTGTGATTATTTTTTCTTCACCGATGAGGCACTTCCAATTAATTTTATGCGGACTTTTGCTAATAAAATTGTTGAGGCAAACCTTGATATCAAATGGACAGGAGAGTTGAAATTTGAAAAGAGTTTGCTTACAGAAAATCGAATGGAGCTCTTGTATGAATCAGGATGTCGAAAGTTGATATTCGGCCTTGAGTCCTACAATCAGCGTGTGTTGGATTCCATGAAGAAAGGTGTTGAACTTGAGGTTATTGATAGAATTGTTGAGGAGTGCGTACGTATTGGTATTGGTATGCACTTCTACCTCATTACCGGATTCCCCACAGAGACACCAGCGGAAGCTCGGGAGTCAGTTGATTTTGTTATTAACAACCAACGTATACTCGATTCGCCGGGATTTTCCTGCATCATTTCCCAGTTTGATCTGGAAAAAGGCACTCCACTTGAAAATAACCCCTCGGAATGGGGAATAACAGAGCTTTATACTCCACCAGACCACGATCTAAGCCTCGGCTATTCCTACAAGATTGATACTGGGATGGACTCTGACGAAGCTGAAGTGCTTTACCGTGAGTTACAGGAAAAAATAAATGAAAAAGTGAGTACTTTTCCTGATAACTACTCACTATCCGATGGACTCCTCTACCTGGGTCACCCTCAAGAAGAACTCACCACCAGTTGACCTCAATATTGTGTTGGCGAACCAAACCCATTGCTTGATTAGACTTTCATTAAAAGCCTATTATTCAATAATTTAAGTAGAATTTGGCTTTTTTTTAGGCCAGATCATGCAACATTCGCAAACCTAGAATTGTATGGTGGTGAAAAGAAATGTTTAATTTTATAATCATAAAACTAATGATTTTTTTCTAAATTGACGCAAAGTTTTATGAAGATTCGGATTGCCATTGCCACCTCCAACGGTTTGGATCTGAAGATCCAAACCGTGGCAATGCAAGACGAAAAAATTTTGTAAGGATATTATAAAATGCGAATCACTGATGATTATCAAGATTATCGTTTTACTTCTTCAATCAAAGGACGACATCACTTGGTACCAAGAAAACGCCGGGTCGAAAAAATCCGTGAAGAAGAGTTCGGAGAAGAACTTGAAGAAGCTATGCACCAACAAAACCCGAACTTGAGAAGAAAAGTTCACCCCACCAAACTTTATAGGTAACTGTATTAGCTTAATCCTCTTCTGTCACTAAGAGAAACTCGCCGCAAGTTGACCGAATCCGATTGACTGGGTTGACCAAAAATAAAAACTTTTTAAATTTATTTGGATGTATAAAAGCTTCGATATAGGGCGGGTAAAACCAGCAGGGTGAGGGTTGTGGAGGATATGATTCCTCCGATTACCACCGTTGCTAAAGGACGTTGGACTTCAGCACCGGTTCCAGTTGCCAAAGCCATAGGTACAAACCCCAGAGAGGCAACTAAGGCGGTCATTAAGACCGGTCTCAACCGAATGAGCGACCCCTGCCGAATCGCATCGTCAAGTGGGACGCCTTCATTTCGAAGCTTTTCTATAAAAGAAACCATAACAATTCCATTTAGTACCGCGACCCCAGACAAGGCGATAAAACCTACGGCAGCTGAAATAGATAAAGGAATCCCGCGTATCCAAAGTAAAAGAAATCCCCCAGTCAGAGCCAAAGGTATTCCGGTGAAAACAAGTAAAGAATTTTTTAAAGATCCAAATGCACTGAATAGGAGGAACAAAATTAACATTAGAGCGACGGGAACAACAACCCAGAGACGCTTAGCCGCTGAAATTAAGTGTTCAAATTGCCCTCCCCAGGAAATCCAATAACCCGTAGGAAGGGAAACATTTTCTTCAACTAAATTTTGTGCTTCCTTGACGAATGATCCCAGATCTCTTTCACGAACATTTGCGGTAACTACCACTCGCCTTTTGCTATTTTCTCGACTGATCTGATTGGGGCCTTTTAATACTTCAAAGGTTACTACCTCGCCTAATGGTATGTATGAGAAGTGATCAACTGAATCGGATATAACAGCAGTGGATAAATTAGTATGAGAGTGGTTTTGGGAAAGAGGGATTGGTATCTTTTTAAGGAGCTCAATATCTTTACGAGCATCTTCTGGAAGTCGAACGATTAGATCAAAACGTCGGTCTCCCTCAAATACTTTTCCTGCAACCTTTCCTCCAATCGCAATTTCTATTGCATCTTGAACGTCGGAAACATTGATTCCTAATCGAGCCATCCTATCAAGATTTAATTTTAAGGTTAATACAGGAAGTCCGGTGACTTGTTCCATTCTGACATCTGCTGCTCCGGGAATACTTGCAAGGGCATGTTCAACTTCATGTGCTGAAGAAATAAGACTATCAATATCATCACCAAAAACTTTAACGGCCACATCACTTCTGGTACCTGCTATCAATTCGTTAAACCGCATTTGAATGGGTTGGGTGATTTCGTATTTATTTCCTGGCACCTGAGCTAATTTTTTTTCCAGCTTATGAATAAAATCAGATTTTGCTAGTCGAGGATTGGGCCATTGATTACGTGCTTTCACAATAGCGAATACATCGGCCACGCTTGGTGGCATAGGATCCGAAGCAATGTCGGCGGTTCCAATTTTTGAGAAAACGTAATCAACTTCAGGTAGCTCTTTAATCTTTTTTTCGACGGCATCCTGCATCGAAATAGCCTGAGATAAGCTCGTCCCTGTTATTCGAAGAGCATGAATAGCCATATCACCTTCATCAAGTTTTGGGATGAACTCGGTTCCCATTTTTGTGGACAATAATATGCTTAAGGCGACAAGTATAGTCGCAAAGGTTATAGTCACAGGTCGATTAGCGAGAGAGTAATCGAGCAAGGGAGTGTAGATTTTTTTAAACCAGCCAAGTAAATAATTTTCCTTATCAGTTATCTCACCAGAAGCAAACTGTGCGATCATCGCTGGAATAAAAGTTATCGACAAGATCAATGCTCCGGTTAAAGCTGCTAAAACTGTAAACGCCATAGGGTGAAACATTTTTCCTTCGATTCCAGTTAGACTAAGAATAGGGAGGTAGACGATCATGATGATAAAAACACCAAAGATACTTGGGCGAGAAACTTCGCCTGTTGAGTCTTTAGTTATATCGAAACGTTCTTCCTTGCTGAGTGTCCGTCCAACTCTTTTTTGTTCTTCTG
>JBGTUV010000108.1:0-4798 GCA_041938985.1 Candidatus Nitromaritima sp.
GAGAAAACAAGCATTCCCTTTTCTTTAGAGGGTAAGCAAGTTGTCTTAATTGATGATGTGCTTTGTACGGGCAGATCAATAAGGGCCGCTATTGACGCTCTGATTGACTTTGGCAGACCCGCCTCTATTCAGCTTGGTGTCCTGATAGACCGAGGGCACAGAGAGCTCCCGATTAGACCTGATTATGTTGGTAAAAATATTCCAACCTCTAAAGCTAACCGCGTGCAGGTACTAATGCGAGAAGATGACGGCAAAGATGAAGTTTGCATAATAGACGCTTTAACAAAAGACAATTCGTGATGTTTAATCTTAAAAATATTTTAGGAACGAAATGCTTAGCCGAGGAAGAGATAACTACTATTTTAGATACGGCCGATTCCTTTAAAGAAATTTCCACTCGTCCGATCAAAAAGGTCCCTACATTGCGGGGGAAAACCATCATTAATTTATTTTTTGAACCGAGTACTAGAACTCGTACTTCATTTGAAATAGCAGGTAAAAGGTTAAGCGCCGATGTTATCAATATTTCAGGGTCTTCTAGCAGTACGGTTAAAGGTGAGAACCTAATAGACACCGCCCTAAATCTTGAAGCCATGCACCCAGACATTATGGTTGTACGTCATACCCTCTCAGGAGCACCTGAAATGATTTCTCAGTATGTTAAATGCCCTATCATTAATGCTGGTGATGGTTATCATGAACATCCTACTCAGGCCTTACTAGATTTGCATACCATCAGAGAGGCAAAAGGAAGCTTGAGGGGCTTAAACATAATGATTGTTGGAGATATAGCGCACAGCCGAGTGGTCAGGTCTAATATTTACGCTATGAAAACAATGGGTATGAACGTGAAACTTATCGGTCCCCCTACTATGATTCCTCTAGGAATAGAGAAGATGGGAGTAAGTGTAGGCTATGACTTAGAAGGAGCAATACATGATGCAGATGTTATCATGATGCTCCGCTTACAAAAAGAAAGACAAAGCAGGTATCTCTTGTCCAGTATTCGCGAATACTCTAATTTATATTGCCTTACGTCTAAATTCCTAGAAAAAGCAAAAGATGATGTGCTTATTTTCCACCCGGGTCCGGTCAACCGTGGAATTGAAATTTCTCTAGATGTTATGGAAAGCGAACGATCACTTATATTAACTCAGGTTACCAACGGAGTTGCTGTTCGTATGGCACTGATGTATCTCCTTCTAGGAGGCAAAAATGACAATAGTAATTAAAAATGGAAGGGTTATTGATCCAGCCAATGGTTTAGATGAACCAAAGGATCTCTTGATCCAGAAAGGAAGAATTAAAGCTCTAGAGTCACCGGGGAACATAAGTTTTGATACTGGAGAAAAACCATCAATTATTGATGCCAAAGGCTGTGTTGTCAGCCCAGGATTGATAGACATGCATGTACATTTTAGAGAACCTGGATTCGAGTATAAAGAAACCATTACATCTGGGTGCCAATCAGCGGCAGCTGGTGGGTTTACTTCTGTGGCAGTCATGCCAAACACTAACCCCGTAAACGATACACGAGCAGTCACAGAACACATTCTATCCCTAGCAAGGGCTGAGGGTATTATTAATGTGTATCCCATTGCTGCTATTACGCAAAAACTTGAGGGAGAACGTTTGTCTGAAATGGCTGATCTAAAGGATGCTGGAGCGATAGCGTTTTCAGATGATGGGCGCCCCGTTATGAACAACGAACTAATGCGCAGAGCATTTGAGTACAGCAAAATGTTTAAACTTCCACTGATTCAGCACAGCGAAATGCTAGATCTTACGGAAGGAGGTTGCATGAACGAGGGAATGGTGTCAACAGAACTCGGGTTAAAAGGCATGCCTACAGAGGCCGAAGACATAATGGTATACCGTGATATAGCACTACTTGAAAAAACTGGAGGACGGCTCCATGTCGCACACATAAGCAGTAAAAATTCTGTTGACCTTGTACGACAGGCAAAATCCAGAGGATTATCTGTGACCTGTGAAGTAGCACCCCATCATTTTACTTTGACAGACGAAGCTGTGCGTGGATATGACACAAACACAAAAATGAGTCCTCCGCTTCGCGCAATTGATGATGTTGAAGCTATTAAAGAGGGTTTACAAGATGGGACAATTGATATTATTGCTACCGACCACGCACCCCATGATATTGCAGACAAACAGGTCGAATATCAGAATGCGTGCTTTGGAATCGTCGGATTGGAAACTGCCCTCCCCCTTTCTTTAAAATTAGTAGATGAAAAAATCTTATCTATGGGTGATGTCATCAAGAAGTTCACCTCTACACCTGCGGATATATTCAATCTAAAAGCTGGGAGCCTTTCGCTGGGCAACGAAGCAGATATTCTAATTTTCAATCCAAATCATGAATACTCAATCGACATTTCAAAATTTCATTCCAAAAGTAAGAATAGCCCTTTTGATGGATGGAAAGTTAAGGGAAAGGTCATCCACACATTAGTTAAAGGAAAAACTGCGTACTCAGCAAATGAAAATTAATACTCCTTTTAAAAATTCATAAAAAAATATTATGAAAGCTATTTTGGCCTTAGCGGATGGAAGAATATTTGAAGGAACGTCCTTCGGTGCGCAAGGTGAGGCTGATGGTGAAGTAGTATTTAATACCAGCATGACTGGATATCAGGAGGTTCTAACCGACCCTTCATATTATGGGCAAATGGTGGTCATGACCTACCCTCTCATTGGTAATTATGGGGTTAATTCGGAAGACTTTGAATCAGACCGGCCTCACCTTTCTGCTTTCATTATAAAAGAATTAAGCACCATCCCAAGTAACTGGCGTTCTCAAGGAACATTACATGATTTTCTTGCCAAGCATGGCATTATAGGAATCCAAGGGATTGACACAAGAGCATTGACGCGCCACATTAGAAACACCGGGGCCCAACAAGCTGTCATTTCAACTAAACCAACAGATCGACAGAAGTTAGTTGCTCAAGCAAATCGATTACCTTCCTTAGAAGGCCGTGACTTAGTAAAAGAAGTGACCTGCAAAGAACCATACGAATGGTGCGAGGGTGAGTGGGAATTGAACAATGGGGAAACTTTTTTTAAAAGTGCCCCTCGTATACCCAGCAACTATTTTATTGTTGCCTATGATTTTGGGATTAAAAGAAATATTTTACGAAAGCTTGTTCAGGCAGGATGCCGGATAAAAGTCGTACCTGCTTCAATGCCGGCCAAAGATGTTCTTGCAATGAACCCAAGCGGTATATTTTTATCAAACGGACCGGGCGATCCGGCAGCCGTGAAATACGCTTTGAAAAATGTAAAATATTTAGTTGGGAAAATCCCAATATTTGGAATATGTCTTGGACACCAAATTCTTAGTCTTGCATTAGGAGCACGCACCTATAAATTAAAATTTGGTCACCATGGAGGCAATCAACCTGTTATTAATTTAAAAACCAGCAGAGTTGAGATAACCGCTCAAAATCATGGGTTCGCTGTTGATGCCGCATCCCTGAGTAGTGATTGTGACATCACATCCACTAATTTAAATGACAATACGATTGAGGGAATCCGGCATAAGTCTCTTCCAATTTTATCAATTCAATATCATCCAGAAGCTTCACCAGGACCGCACGATTCGTCACACTTATTTAAAGAGTTTACTGAATTGATAGATACAAATAAATGATAAAAGATAGCATCGAGTATTTAATTAAAATCGCTACAAATCCCCCGTACTCAAATAATTTATTGGCAGCTCATCAGGAATATCAAAAGTATGCTGGTGGTATTTTTGACGATGACAAATCCTATGAGAACCAAATGGCCTTATTTCTTGAATGGTATATTTTTGACCGTATTGAACCGGCCCATGACCAAACAGTACTTGAATTAATAATTAATAACGGTAAAGGAGAAACTCTCGATCCACTAAAAAACATCAATGAGTTCATCTCTCACATCCACGGTCTTTTCATAATCAAAAAAATAAAAGACCATTCTGTCAAAGCAATCAATTTATTTGATAATGAACAATATGATGTTGTTGAACCATCAGGGAAACTCTACTTCAGTAAAAATAGCATATTTGAGGGAAGACTTCTTACTTATGAAAATTCCTATTACTTCACAGGAAACTTTTGTATTCACCCAGAGGGTTCAAAAAAATTCATTAAAAGTGAAATAAAAAAAATTTTCTCGTTGCAAAAAATAAATGTAAAAGAACTAAAGCTACAAAATATAAAATTAAAGAATGAGAATAAAAAACTAAATAAAAGGGTCTATTGTATAAGAAAATTGCAAGAAAAAGTTCAAAAATTAAATGATGATAAAAAAATATCTAAAATCCAAGACAACTTAGATGAACTTGAATCCATCAGGGCAAAGCATGAAGACGACTGTTCTCTGTTAGAAAAGAACATTACTATATTTGCTCGCGAAATACACCGCGAAAGCAAATCAAACCGCGCGCAATTAATGTTGAAGCTTTCTCGCATGCAATTACTCTTAGAACGTTCTCGTAATATTGAACTTAAGGACATCTATAGAAATTAATGCCTAAACGATCTGACATTAAAAGAATTTTACTCATTGGAGCAGGACCAATTGTCATAGGCCAGGCTTGTGAATTCGATTACTCTGGAACTCAGGCATGTAAAGTTTTAAAGGAGGAAGGTTATGAAGTTGTCCTGGTAAATAGTAACCCAGCGACCATAATGACCGATCCTGAATTTGCAGATAAAACCTATGTCGAGCCAGTAACTCCAGAAATTGTTGAAATAATTATTAAAAAGGACCGCCCTGATGCCCTCTT
>JBGTUV010000109.1:0-4794 GCA_041938985.1 Candidatus Nitromaritima sp.
TCAACCAGACCAGCACTGTTCCCAAAACAAAACTGGGGATAGAAATCCCCAATGTCGCATAAAACATACAAATTCGATCAATCACAGAATTCTGACGGTACGCCGACCACACGCCCATGGGAACGCCTACTCCCACGACAACTAGCATGGCCATCGCCCCTAAAGTTAGCGACACCGGGAACGTATCCAATATGATATCAGCAACATCCCGGCCAATATATTTATAGGAAGGCCCCATATCACCCTGAACCAATTGTTTCAAGTAAAGTAGGTATTGAGTAGTTACGGGTTGGTCGAGATGATACTTAGCCTGAATATTGGCTAGAATTTCTGGGGGAAGTTTCTTTTCTTGATCAAATGGACCGCCCGGAACCACACGCATAATAACGAAGGTAATCGTAGATACCACAAACAAAACCGGGATACCGTGCAATAATCGTTTGAAAAAATATATCAGCATATATCTTTTAAAAAAAAATAAAAACCAAGCTCTTAAATACTTAACAAACGCGAAAAAAACTAACTATCGAAACATCCCTTAACATCACTACTTCATAAGTTTGATGATATTACCTGCCGCGTATGTACGCACTACCTCCTGAGAATCTTCCAATTTACTCAACAATAATGGGAATGCCCTAGCCCCACCCATCATACCAACAGCTCTTGTAGCCGAAGTTCGGACTCGGATATTCTTGTCCATAAGAGCAATTGAAAGCAACTGCTCTCGATTTTGAATCTCCAGTTCCCCAAGTATTCTTGCCGTTGTACTACGTATTCCGTAATCTGCATCTTTGATCGTATCTAAAAATACTTCACGGCAATAACTACTCCCTTTCCGAACTAGGGCCACTGCTGCCGACAAACGCACCATTCCATCTTCGTCAGAACAAAGAGAACGGAGTGCTTCAAGCCCTGAAGTTCCTCTTAATGCACCAAGAATAAGCGCTGACTGATATCTCAGTGAAGGATTAGTGTGTTTCGTTAAATTTAGTAACCGAGGTAGCATGCCCTTATCTACTTTTTTGCCAATTGCTTTTAAGCTGTAAAATATAATTTCATCCTCACTTCCATTTAATAGACCCTCTAGATATGGAATCACTTTTTCATCATTTAACTTACCGAGATAACCTATGGCCTGATAGCGGTCAATAGAACTACCACCCTTGAGTCCATCTAACAGAACATCTAATTGATTCTCATCTCCCAACTTGAACAACGCTCCTGCAGCAGCATAACGTACTGTTCGGTCTGGTGATTTAAGGTGGGGTTGGATGATATTCCCCAATGCACCATCGCCCAGTTCTCCCAACATTTCAATCGCGGCACCACGAACCCATATATTGGGGTCCCTGCTCATGTGAATAGATATAGCGCGGGCTTCATCTAATGAAATTTTCTTTATCCCCTGCAAGGCAAATAATCGCGTTGTGTGATACGAGTCTTTCGCTGCTTTTTTTAGGAAAGGAATGAGGCCAGAATATTCCGATTCACCCGCAGCGCGGGCGGCAGCACTACGGATAAATGCATTTTCACTCTGCAAGGATTTTTCTAAAATTTTTATAGAAAATGTACGAACACGATCCATTGCCTCCTGAGGTTTTTCATTTGCTTGTAATGCATCCCCCGGAAAAGACAAAAATACGGCTATAACCAGAAATAAGAAACCTGATTTCTTTGACATAATAATACTTAATGAATTCCTAACTGTATTTATTAACAATTGCTCGGTAAAAAAATTCGTCTTCCTTTTTGCCACGTTTTTCAAATCCCTGGATCAAAACAGAGCATTTTTCTACCAACGCGGAGCGGGTTAATTTCAACTTCTCTTGATCGAGTGAGTTCTGATCCAGCAACTTTTTTAAAGCGGCGACTCTAAATCGATCCATCCCCCAATACTTGCGCGATAACTGGTCTGCATGACCACCCTGTTTGATAATAAGTGGTTCTTCAATAAAGTGAAACGCATATTTCACTGCGATTCTTAACCATAAATCATAATCCTCACAGGCAGGAAGCGACTCATCAAAGTTTCCAATTTCATTAAATAATTTGGCACGAATCATAACTGAAGAAGGGCTCACTATACAAAGGGCCAAACAATGACGAAATATATCCCCGGTATACTTACGGTGCCTGTTCATTTGGTTTACCCGAACTCCATTTCGAATCCATATTTCATCGGTATAGCAAATCTGACTATCCGTATTATTTTCCATCCAATGTATTTGAATCTGCAATTTTTTCTCATTCCACAAATCATCAGAGTCGAGAAAACAGATAAATTCTCCCTTTGCACAGGCGAGACCTATATTACGAGCTTTGGAAACACCAGAGTTTTTTTTCATAGGTAAATACTGTGCACTAGGAAATGATTCTATTACCTTTGATGTGTTATCAGTAGAACCATCATCGACGACTATGAGCTCAAAATCTTGATAGGTTTGACTGACTATCGAACGCAAGGTTCCTTCCAATCGGTCGGCGCGATTGTATGTGGGCACAATGACTGAAACTTTGGGTGAATTGTTCATATTACAATAAGGTGAAATAGAGTTTGTTTTCCTGTCCTTCCATAAGCTTTAATCTCTACATGTGGATCTCTCAGTACGAAACACCCCTATGACAAAAGGATACGGGAAAGGCTTGATACATCAATCATATAGGTTACCCCTATAAAAGTTGAGTCAGGAAACCAATAAGTATTGCCTTGACAAAACCACTAAATTCCAATAGAAATAAACCCTTCCCATGCTTAAAAAGTCAGAAAAAACAGTATGCTATGGGAAGTTTGACTGATATTTCCCTAGACAGTTTAGCCATTCTTGAGTGTAAATTTTCTTATGGATTTTAACGACGTTACAAATATTTTTAAAGAAGATCTTTTGCGGTTAGAGCGCTCTATACAGGAAAACTATCAATCGGACGTTCCGTTAATTCCCGGTATAGGGGACTATTTACTCAAGAATGGTGGAAAACGCATACGACCTCTCCTCCTTATGGTTGGGACCAAGTTATGCGGTCGCGACCTAGATGAAAGAGTCATTCGGCATGGCTGCGTCATTGAGTATATCCATTCGGCAACACTACTCCATGATGACGTCGTTGACCATACCACTATCAGGCGAGGACGCGAAACAGTAAGTGCAAAATGGGGAAGCGATGCCAGCATACTTGTGGGTGACTTCCTGATTTCACGATCCATTCTCATGTTGGCCGCGGATTGCGACTCAAGGATAATCAATTCGGTTTCAGAGGCAACCAAGCATCTTGTAGAAGGCGGAATTATGGAATACAGTCAGGCTCGGAAGTTATCCGTCACTGAATCACATTGTCTTGATGTTATTCTTCGCAAAACAGCATCCATGATGTCTCTCGGTTGTGAGCTAGCGGCATTACTTGCTGAAACAAACCCTGAGCAGGAAAAGGCATTAATTACCTTTGGCACACAATTTGGCATGGCATTTCAACTTATGGATGATGCGATGGATTATGGCAGCGAAGAAGACTATCTAGGCAAACCACCAGGAAATGATTTTCAAGAAGGGCACGTAACCTTACCCCTACTTCATTTGTATGAGAATTCCGAAGTTTCTCTTAAAAAAAGAATTGAAGGCTTCGTTAAAAATGAAAACCTCACACAAGAAGATTTCGATTATGTCCTTGAACGAATGCGCGAAACCAAGTCTATCGAGTACACCCTAGAGCTCGCGCGCAACTATATTGAACAGGCAAAATCATCCATTAGAGCCGTTACTTTCCCCCAACCTGAATACATCAAATCTCTTGACGCAATCGCAGATTATATTTACGAGCGACATGCGGCAATCCAGTCCTAACCCAACAGCATGATTCCGGTTTATTAGCCCTTACATTAATTAGACTTGTTTACGCGTTGCGCAGGGTATTCTCTCACCCGATCTAAAGGGTGTCGACACCATCAAAAAATAAATCGACATTTGCCTGAAAAAAGCCATTATCCAAAAGATAGAGCAAAAGATATTACAACTTAAACCGGATATGCGAAAGGAATTAAGAAGTGTTTTAACCCACATTCAGGAATCCTTGAATCTGGATGAAAGTTGGGAAGATTTTATGATCCATTTTAAACAGATACATCCCGATTTTTACAAAAACATCTCCACGGCCTATCCTGAATTATCCGCAAGGGACCTAAAGCATTTGGGCTTAATAAAACTTGGGATGACCTCTACTGATATAGCCAAGGCCCTGCTCGTAAAGAAACAAAGCCTTCGTGTGAGTAGAAATAGGTTGAAGCACAAATTGGGCCTTAGTGCCACTCAGGAACTTTCAGATTTTGTGAACAGTTTTTAACTACTGACTTCCCTTTGAAAAACAGCATTTTCCCTTAACCTGAGCAGTTGGTTTATTCCTATCAAAAAACTGAAGATCGTTAGGACCATAAAGAAAGTTTTATTTAGGGTAAGTTGGAAATTTCCAAAATAGAACTTTGGAATATAACCATAGTACCCCATTGCAAAAAATATTGCAACTATTGCCGTTAAGCCAGATATAACATAATAAAATGTGCGGCGCTCGGATATAATGGAAGACCCTTTATACGTTTTTTCGGCTTCTATCCTTAACAACAACCTTTCGGTAAAATCGGCTGAAGTATGGATCTTACTTTTTTGTATCAGGTTTTTGGCTACTTCTTCTTTCATATAAGTTAAAATTTTGTGTAGTTTATATTGTGTTAAACGTTGTATTTTGGTTCGTTCATAATAAATCCGTCAATTGGTCTCCCAACATTCTCTTTAAGGCTTCGCCCAT
>JBGTUV010000110.1:0-4778 GCA_041938985.1 Candidatus Nitromaritima sp.
GGCAGAGGGTAGCGAAAGTAAAATATTACCCAAGAATGGCTCGCAAAAGAGGCTTTGAAGGGAAACTGATAGTCGCTTTTACCCTTGAAAGCAATGGAGAGCTTGTTGACTTAAAACTAATCGAAGCTTCTAACTATGATTTGCTCAATAAAGCAGCTCTAGAAACTATCCGCCGTGGAATTCCCTATCCGCCTATCCCCGAACCCCTTGGTAAAAACTCCATTTCATTCAACCTTCCAATTTCATATGTACTGGAGAAATAATGATACTTTTCAGGGTTAAACTCATCTTACTTCTCCTCTACCTTCTATCTGGAACCTGCCTATCCTATGGTGAAGTATTAAAAGTAGATAATAATTTTGATGGAAAGATGGATCAATGGCACCATATGTCAGACGATAATAAGATTATAAAAATTGAATACGACAATAATGGAGACGGGAAAATAGATCAGACGGATATTTATGAAAAAAATAAAACTCCCATTCGCGCAGAAGTAGACCGCAATTTTGATGGCAACACGGATCAAATTCAATATTATCGAATTGATGGATCACTTGAGAAAATCGAAAAAGATACCGAATTTTCAGGAAAAATAAACCGAAAAGAAAACTTTAATACTAACGGCCTTTTAACAAATATTGAAATAGATAGTAATGGTGATGAGAAAATGGACGGGTGGCAAAACTTTAATGATCAAGGTAAAATAACGAACGCCGAATATGACACGAAACACAATGGGAAGGTAGATCGATGGGAGATTTTCGACTCAAATGAAACTATCAAAATAGCTCAATTTGATACTAACAAAGACAGTAAACCAGATCAGTTTCAATACTTCTATCCATCGGGCACACTAAAAAAGATAGAATTCGACACAAATTTAAACGGGCAGATTGACCGCTGGGAATTTTATAATGAAGATGAAAAACTTAATCGCATCGAATTAGATAGGAATCACGATGGCAAACCGGATATGATTAAACAAAAATAATTGGAGTTCTTATGAAAAGATTGTCTACTGAGTTAACCTTAATCGCCACTGTTCTAGTTTTTATGTCTTCCTGTGGTCCTCCTCAACCTACCAAAATAGTTCCTGCAGAATTTAAAACCGGACAAGACTATTATCATAAAGTATGCGCTAATTGTCACGGTACCGATGCACTTGGAAAACAAACAAGAGCCCCTGGACTCATCGACCCAGAGTATTTCTCTGAAAATTTTTCTGATGAAGAAATGTATAAACAGATAATTGAAGGCTCTGATAAAATGCGTTCCCAACGAAGCAAAGTATCAGACCCCGAAGTCGCCGAAATAATCAAGTATCTTCGTTATTCCCAAAAAGCAGCAGGCATTATTGTTGAAGAAGATGAACCAGACGATGATGACGAAGAATAATTTCCCAACATTATCATAATCATTGACAGTCAAGGCCTTTTTGGCTAGATTGATCCGCTTTTAATATATTTTTTTACCACTCGACAACAACCAATTTATTGGAGCAAGTAAATATGCCCGGCAAGAAAGACTATATTCAAGAATTATTTGCAGAACGTCTTGGAGGAAATAGCTTTGGCAAAGACACCAAGATCTATAAATTCGAAAAAATAAAACGTGCTAAACGTGCAGCAATGGAAGCAAACCCCACAAAAGAACTTTTTGATCTGGGTGTTGGTGAACCCGATGAAATGGCTTTTCCAGAAGTAATCAAAACTCTTCAAATAGAAGCCGAAAAACCTGAAAACAGAGGCTATACCGATAATGGGATTCAGGAGTTTAAAGATGCCGCAGTAAAATATATGGAGGAGGTCTTTGGCGTTCAAGGGTTAGATCCAAATAAGCATGTCAATCATACTATTGGTTCAAAACCTGCTCTTGCCATGCTGCCTTCTATCTTCATCAATCCAGGAGACATTACCTTAATAACGGTTCCAGGGTATCCCGTGATGGGAACCCACACTCAATATCTTGGTGGCGAGGTAGTACAGTTGCCTCTCACAAAAGAAAATAATTTTCTACCTGATCTTAAATCAATAACAAAAGATGTTGCTAAACGAGCCAAGCTTCTCTATATCAACTATCCCAACAATCCAACGGGTGCAAACGCTTCTCGTTCATTTTATGAAGAGGTAGTTGAATTCGCTAAAAAAAATGATGTGGTAGTGATACAAGATGCTGCTTATGCCGCGCTAAATTTTGATGAAAAACTAACAAGTTTTCTGTCCGTCCCAGGAGCCATGGATGTAGGGGTTGAACTTCACTCTCTCTCAAAGTCCTATAACATGACCGGATGGAGAATCGCTTTTGTGGTTGGTAATGAATTAATAGTGAAGGGTGTTGCTCATGTAAAAGATAACATTGACTCCGGACAGTTTGCTGCCATTCAAAAAGCCGCGGTCTACGCCCTGGAACACCCAGAAATTACTAAAGCAATCCTTAATAAATATCGTCGTAGGTTGAGCAACCTTGTAGAGGCTCTAAACTCTGCCGGGTTTGATGCGCATATGTCTGGAGGATCATTTTTTCTCTATGTAGAAGCTCCCAAAGGAATAAAGGGCGGAAAACGTTTTAAAACAGGAGAAGAGTTTTCCCAATATCTCATCAAAGAAATGATGATCTCCACCGTCCCATGGGACGATGTCGGACACTTTACCCGATTTTCTGCAACCTTTGCTGCCAAGGGAGTCGGAGAGGAAACACGCATCATCAATGAAATCAAAAACAGATTATCATCTGTCGAGTTTCAGTTTTAACCAGACAGCAATGGGGGGAAGTTTTAAGTTTTTAAAATAAATAAGGGGTGGTAAGGTTTTCAAATACTAAAATATATTTTAAAAACCCTATCTTTGTTTTTTAAACATCCTATCAAATGCCTCATACCATCGCCTATATTGGAATAGGATCCAACCTTGGCACTCCGGGGAAAAATTGCATAGAGGCAATTGAAAAAATTTCCAACACTAAAGACATAAAAATCATATCCAGGTCATCTTTTTATCAAACCGAACCAATCGGAGAAGTTCAACAAGACTGGTTCGTCAACTCTGCAATTAAAATTAAAACCAACCTGTCTCCCACACACCTGCTATCTGATTTACTAAACATAGAGTCCGCATGGCTTCGACAAGATTGCGGTAAAACTTTCTACCCGTCCTGAGAAGCGCATTGGTACTGACGATATGTGGACCCGTGCGGAAGAAGATCTGGCCGCTGCGCTGACTGAAAACGGGATTCCGTTTGAATATCAGCCGGGTGAGGGTGCCTTCTACGGACCAAAAATTGAATTTACTCTGCATGATTGTTTGGATCGTGCATGGCAATGTGGTACCGTGCAGCTCGATTTCTTCTTACCGGGCCGTTTAGGCGCATCGTATGTTGGCGAAAACAACGATCGCGTGGTCCCGGTAATGATTCACCGTGCTATTTTGGGCTCCATGGAGCGTTTCATCGGTATCCTTACCGAAGAATACGCAGGGTTCTACCCAACCTGGATTGCTCCGGTACAGGTGGTGGTGATGAATATCACCGACAGCCAGTCTGATTATGTCCAGCAATTGACCAAAAAACTGCAAGATGCAGGGATTCGTGTTAAAGCGGACTTGAGAAATGAGAAGATTGGCTTTAAAATTCGCGAACATACTTTACGACGGGTTCCTTACATGTTGGTGTGCGGTGATAAAGAGGTCGAATCAGGCAAAGTTGCCGTTCGTACCCGCCGTGGCAAAGACCTGGGAAGCCTGGACGTAAATGAAGTCGTAGACAAGCTGCTAAAAGAGATTCGCAGCCGTAGTCTTCATCAACTGGAGGAATAAAGTATTAAAGGCGGAAAACGAGTTCAACCGGCGCGTCCTAATCGCATTAACAGAGAAATTCGCGCGCAAGAAGTTCGCCTAACCGGCGTCGATGGCGAGCAGATTGGTATTGTCAGTCTGAATGAAGCTCTTGAAAAAGCTGAGGAAGCGGGCGTTGATTTAGTAGAAATCAGCCCAAATGCCGAACCGCCAGTTTGTCGAATCATGGATTACGGCAAATTCCTCTACGAGAAGAGCAAGTCGACAAAAGAACAGAAGAAGAAGCAAAAAGTTATTCAGGTCAAGGAAATCAAATTCCGTCCTGGTACCGATGATGGCGACTATCAGGTAAAACTACGCAACCTGATTCGCTTTCTTGAAGATGGCGATAAAGCCAAAATCACCCTGCGTTTCCGTGGGCGTGAGATGGCGCACCAACAGATCGGCATGGAAGTGCTTAACCGCGTCCGTAAAGACCTGTGTGAAGATTCTGATTTGGCCATTGTCGAATCCTTCCCTACGAGGATCGAAGGCCGTCAGATGATCATGGTGCTCGCACCGAAGAAGAGGCAGTAAGGCCTCCAAGTAATAAAACTCACGCAGCGCTTGCGTTGTGTGGGTTTTATTCGCCTAACTGATTCGTTGTTTAACAATGCGAAGTGGATTTAATTAAAATGCCAAAGATTAAAACTGTACGTGGTGCAGCCAAACGCTTCAAAAAAACCGGCAGCGGTGGTTTTAAGCGTAAGCATGCTAACCTGCGTCATATTCTGACCAAAAAAGCAACCAAGCGTAAACGTCACCTGCGTCCGAAAGGCATGGTGTCTAAAAACGATATGGTCCTGGTTGTTGCGTGCCTGCCGTACGCATAAGCCATTTTTTTTGAATCTAGAATAAGACTTTAGGAGAGAGCATATGGCTCGCGTAAAACGTGGTGTAATTGCACGCGCACGTCACAAGAAAATTTTAAAACAAGCGAAAGGTTAC
>JBGTUV010000111.1:0-4777 GCA_041938985.1 Candidatus Nitromaritima sp.
TTTTCTTACCTCATCGATTCCTGCTTTCGCTTCCGGATTATTTGGGGCGAGGTCCAGTGCGTCCAAAAAGTGATCGCGTGCGTATAAATAATCTTTCCGTGCTAATTTTAATTTTCCCAATTGTGTGTGTGGGTACTGCCAGCTAGGATATCTACTTTGTATTTCTTTGTATTTTTTTTCAGCGATCCCTAGTTTATTTATGCCAAGGTAGTGGTCAGCATGAATAGCCTGTCTTCTTTTTATGCTCTCAATCTCGTTTATTCCTTCAATAGCCCCAATAAAATTAGGCCAGGTCTGTAGTATTTCTTTGAACAATATTGAAGCTTCTTTGATTTCCTTATTTTTTAAATGGCTCCAAGCTAATCCGTTTTTTGCATCTGGTGATTCAGCATCCACCGATGTGTTTTCAAAATAGTCCGAGGCTTTTTTAAATTTCCCTTTCCAAAAGGCGTTCCATGCATGATTGATGGACGGATCTTGATTTCTGGGTAATCCCAATAATAAACCTGGATATCTTGGGGATTCTATCGGAAGTGTGAATAATGACAACGTTTCTGTTGAAGCCGGCAGTATGTCAATTAACTCATCAACATCTTTTTCATGCCAGGTGGCCCATAGCTCAAAAATGATCTTAATTTGGGATGGATTGTATATTTTGGAGAAATTATCTTTTGCTTCTAACTTCCTGTTCATTTTTAGTTGAGCAAACCCTTTCCCCTTATTAATTTGATAATAATCTCCGTCAAGTTTTTTTGCATATTCAAATTGTTCTATTGCACGTTCGTACCTTCTTAAGGCGAAGTAGCACCAACCCATACCAATTGATGGCTCTGGGTTTTTTCTGTAGAGAGCTTTAGTTCGCTTGAAGGTTGTTAAGGCCTTGTCATACTGTTTTTGATAAAAATAGGCCCAAGGTAAAAGTTTAACCGCTGTTGGATTACCGGGAAGCTTTACCAGTGTTTTTTTTAGGTAAAACTCTGCGACCTCAAAATTACTCTGATTAAATTGTTGTAGCGCAAAGTGTAAGTCACGGTTGGAAGATGACTTAATGCCTAAGTTTGAGGCCAGTTTTTTAACACTACTAAAAGTCTTATTGGCTTCACGTTTAATCGCACTATTTAACGAATCACTAGTGGGGCTTATGATATTTTGTATCGTAGTACAACCAGAGATAGTCCCCTGTAGGAATACGCAAAGAAATATACCGTAGAACTTAAAAGTCGTTAGGTTAAAGAGACTCATGATTATCCTAAGTTAAGCAAAGACACTACTTTCATAAAGGCTTATCGGCACAAATATATATTTTTAAAGCATATTTTATGGTTTTTCAGTGAATTTAGGTTGGATTTATTCATGTTTGGAGCAGAATCATTTATATTACATTTTGGTTGTGCGTAAATGGCCCTGAGTGATAGTATCAGCCTTTTCAAAATCTCTAAATATAATGGACAGGCTAAAAAATATCATATTTTATTTTTTCTTTATTTTGATTCTTGCTTGTTCATCAGAAGAGGTAAACAACTCTGTGAATGATCATGGTGATATAGCTACGTTTGATAACTTTCAGGAGAGTTTTAAATTTGAGATAATAACCATAGCTCCAGAGGATGAGACTATAGCTAATAAGGCACCGAAAGGAATGGTGTTTATAAAAGGAGGTTGTTTCGTTTTAGGTAATAACTATGCGCAAGTCGATGAGGCTCCAGAGCATGAGGCTTGTGTTGACGATTTTTATCTTGATAAGTATGAGGTTACTCAGGCTCGTTGGGAAAAAGTAATGGGTTTTAACCCCTCCAAGTTTATTGGGTCTAATAGACCAGTGGAGCAGGTTACTTTTTATGATGCACAGGAATTTGCTGAAAACACTGGGTGTCGCCTTCCTACCGAGGCTGAATGGGAGTATGCGGCAAGGGGTCATGCTGATGCGAGATATTTTTGGGGAAATATGATGAATGGTGAGTATGCTTGGTTTGAGGATAATTCGACTGCTCAAACTCATGCGGTTGGCAAAACCAAACCAAACCAGTTCGGTGTTTACGATATGATGGGAAATGTTTGGGAATGGGTCGCCGATTGGTATGACGCAGCTTACCCTCGTGGTAAACAGGTAAACCCAACCGGTGTTACGAAGGGAGATTTTAAGGTGGTTCGTGGAGGTGCTTTTGATTCATCCGCGGGTGGTTTGCGTATTACCAATCGTACTTGGCTACACCCCAAAAACAAGGTTTTCCCAAAAGTCACCACTCATGGTCAGGTAATGAACGAAATATACAACTATGTGGGGTTTCGTTGCGCACAATCAATATCTCAAGTTTCAAAATAATTGCTGCCCAAGGAAGTATTTATTTTGTTTTGATTCTTAATTAAGTGAGATAGGTTCTTACTTGCAGTCTTGACAGAGACCAAAAAGATCCAATTTATGAGAAGTAATTTTGAAGTTCTTTTGCATGGCGACTTCTTCCTGGTATTTTTCTATCAAGGGGTGATTGAACTCAAGAATTTTGCCACACTCGGTGCATACCATATGATCATGATGGACACTCTTGTAGGAGCTCTCATATCGTTTTTGCCCATCACCAAAATCCATTTCCAAGGCCAACCCACTTTTAGTTAGTAGGGCTAAAGTGCGATATACCGTTGCAAGTCCGATTTTAGGTTCTGTCTTTAGTACTACATTATATAGCTCTTCTACGCTGACATGATTTTTACACTCAAGAAAGATTTTTAAAACAGTTCGTCGCTGCTTGGTGATCTTTAGGTTATTTTCGGAGATATATTCTTCTAGTACATCAATTTCTTCATTATCGAACGAGTCATTCATTGCATGCCCCCTATCAATGCAATCAATTTATCAGGAACTTCTAAGTTGTTTAGATGTAAAAATAAACAAAAAGCTTCTTACTTTAGTACAACCATAATACGAAAAACTTCAATTTTCAATCAAATCAAACTTTACTGTTTATTAAAGTTTTGATTTTTTCTACGCAAGAGGTTGCAGTGATACTTGATTGTTTTCCGTCCCGCATGTTTTTCAGTTGGTAGTTTCCTGACTTGATTTCATTTTCTCCAACAATCAATGCAAATAGGCTTGCAGATTTATTTGCCTTACGCATTTGACTTTTCATGCTTCCTTCTTCGTAATCTCTTTCTACCGATAACCCCCCAGATCTCAACTGGTGAACGAGATTAAAGACAATTGATTTTGCATCTTCACCCAAAGAAACAACAAAAATATCGGGGTTTTTCTCTATACTTTTTATGTCATTAAATGGAATCAAGGAAATGAGTCTTTCAAGGCCTAACGCAAAACCAAAGCATGGGGTTGGTGGACCTCCGAACTCTTCAACTAGCGTATTGTATCGTCCGCCTCCACATATTGCGTTTTGGGCACCCAATTCTCTAGAAGTGACTTCAAAAGCTGTATGGCTATAGTAATCAAGGCCGCGTACAAGATTAGGGTTGATAATATATGGAATCTGCGTCTCGCGAAGTAAGGACTGTACTTTTTCAAAATGGCATTTGCATTCATTACAAATGTAGTCAGTTATTTTGGGAAATCCAGATGCGATTTCTATGTCGCGTTCGATTTTACAGTCTAGGACTCGCAATGGATTTTTTTGATAACGTATGTTGCAGTTTTCGCATAGATCAACTAAATGATTGGTTATAGATTTTTTAAGAGTCTCCCGATATTCTGGGCGGCATTTGTTGCATCCTAGGCTATTTATTTGGAGTTCGAATTGCTTGAGTCCTAAAACATTAAAGAATTCCATAAGCATGATCACTACTTCCGCATCGATAGAGGGGTTGTGAGATCCCATTGCCTCTACCCCGATTTGATAAAACTGTCGGAACCGTCCTGCCTGAGGTCGTTCGTAACGAAACATTGGGCCAAGATAGTAAAACTTTTGAACTGTTTGCGCTGTATACATTTTATGTTCAATAAAAGCGCGAACCGCAGATGCTGTTCCTTCAGGGCGTAGGGTGACCTTTTCTCCACCTCGGTCTTCAAAGGTATACATTTCTTTTTCTACAATATCAGTTGTCTCTCCAATTCCTCTTGAAAATAGCTTGGTTTTTTCAAAAATTGGTAAACGGATTTCCTTGAATCCATAACGATTAAAAACTTGGTTGGCTTTATTTTCGACCCAACGCCATTTTTCAATTTCATCTGGCATGATGTCTTTGACACCGCGGATTGCTTGAATTCTCATTTTTTTAGAGATGCGTAAGCATGAAAGTTAATCTTTTAGAAATGACTCCGCAGTTTTAACATCTTCGCGGCTACCAATATATAGGGGAACGCATTGATGGATATCACTGGGAACAATGTCTAGAATCCGTTCTTTTCCTGTAGAAGCACGCCCACCAGCATTTTCGACAATGAAAGCCAAAGGACTTGCTTCGAACGCAAATCGTAGCTTTCCTTTTGGATTTTTACTGTCCTTGGGGTACATAAAAATGCCCCCCTTTAGAAGAGTTCTGTGAAAATCAGATACCATGGAACCGATATACCTACCTTTGTACGGGCGATTTGTTTTTTCATCAAGTTCTTTAAAGTAATTTATTAATTTTACCTGTCTATCATCCCAAATTATTTGATTCCCTTCGTTAACGCTATAGATGTTACCTTGCGCTGGAATTTTCATATCTGGATGTGATAAAAAAAATTCTCCAATAGAAGGGTCTAATGTAAAGCCGTGAACTCCACTTCCAGAACTATATATAAACATTGTGCTAGAACCATATACAATATAACCACCGGCGACTTGGTTTG
>JBGTUV010000112.1:0-4718 GCA_041938985.1 Candidatus Nitromaritima sp.
CCTTGAGTAATCAGCCCCTGTGAAAGATCCCTTTTCATGTCCAAAAAATTCACTTTCTTGCAGCAACTCTGGAATAGCCCCACAATTGATGGCAATAAAAGGTCCCTTCTTGTAAGCACTGCTATAGTGAACGGCTTTAGCTACCAATTCTTTGCCTGTCCCACTCTCCCCTTCGATAAATACATTGATATTAATTTCAGCCACTTCTTCAATTTGTGTGAACACACGTTGTATTGCCGCGCTTTGACCAATAATATTTTTGTAAACATGCGCCTTTTGCTTCTCCCCTCGGATACGGTCTATTTTATGAGCCATCGTATGCATCTCGATGGCGCGTTGAATATTGGTGATTAATCGCGTTTTTTCGACCGGTTTGACAAGGTAATCAAAAGCACCTAATTTCATTGCTTCCACTGCCGAATCAAGTTCACCATTTTCTGTCATCACCATTATGGGAATATCTCGATTTGCAAGTCTTAGTCGTTTTAAAAATTCCAATCCTGAAAGCCCAGAAGACCCTGTAGTACTCATATCCAAACAAACCACCGATGGATTTTGATCAGTTGTATTCAAACACAACTCGGTATCCTCAAAAGTCTTTGTCCGAAAACCTATCTCGTGAAGCCATCCGGTCATTTCTTTACAGAAAGCCTCATTTTGATCTACTATAAATACAAGTTCGTCAGCCACGGAATTATTTCTTTACCCTTACGTAAATATTTATAAACTAACTAATGATTATTGAGTACAATTCAAAGAGCTACTATATCCCATATCCTTCGCTAATTGCTTATATCCAAAAATAATTTTGTTATCTTTTTTTTCTGGATAATCTTTACAAGCTGGCCACCAGTATATTTTGCTCTTTGGGTCCCCTATGATTCCATAATTTAATATCAGGTCATAGTCCATTTGATTTACCGTAACTGGTGGGACAGAAAATATCTTTTCCCGACGAAACTGCCATGGAGGGGTAGGTGATGGCTCGACCCAAAACCCTAATCTTTTTTCCCAGGCTTCATATTGTAAACGTTCGAAAGTAGCGCTAGGTGATGGATTCACTCGATAGTACCAAGCCAACCCGTTCCGGACCAGCTCCTCATTAAGTACTTTCCCCTGCGGCAAAACTACAGAACCTATCAAGCGGCCGTAAAAGTCAGTTGCTTTATATTCAACCTGAATCTCTTTTCCAAAAACTTGGGTTTCTGTGAACTCTTTAGCCTTCACCCCAAAGGGTTGTTTAGGTTCAGGGGTATCTATATCCGATAACCGAATCTTGTACAGCTTTTCTTCTGGGGGGATTGATTTTATAGTAAAGGTATCGCCCTGATGGACTGCAACCAACGTTCCCGTTATTGTGACGGCGGAGACTTCGGTCGCAAATAACGCCAGCACTATAGCTAAACCAATTTTCATTCGAACCATACTCTAATCTGAAATTAATTTTCCATAAAATCCGTATCGTTATTTTATTTTCCATGGGAATTTACCAAACACTGTAGCATTTTGTCCTGAAAATAAAAACTTAACCTTTGTGGTCTGTTTATCCAAAAAGAGTACCGCAGAATATCTCTTGTACTTTACGGTAGACTTTAGATAACGGTTGGTCATCTATCTTTTTATTTATAATTAAAATAAAAAGGGCTGCTTCCCCTTAAGAGGGAGACAGCCCTTTTTATTTTTGGCTCCGGTGACTGGACTCGAACCAGTAACAACTCGATTAACAGTCGAGTGCGCTACCATTGCGCCACACCGGAATAATAGCATTCGGATCCTTGAATTTGTCGTCCTAAGTCATGAACCAAAATTAGATTCCTGTCGGAGGGGTATAGTTAAATCATTTGGGTTATGTTGTCAAGCCTCATTGCTCGATCATTTCATTTCTGTGCGACCTTCAAGTGACTTCATAAGGGTTACTTTCGGCATACTCGATATCCCCACCGACTGGAAGCCCTCTTGCAATGCGAGTAATTTTTATATTTTCCGATTTTAAAATTTTCGCAATATAAACTGCCGTTGACTCTCCTTCCATATTCGGGTTAGTAGCCAAAACTACCTCCTGAACATTACTCTTTAAAACTCGTTTTCTAAGGGATTCGATAGTTAGTTCTGCCGGTCCAATTCCGTCGAGGGGTGAAATCACTCCCATTAATACATGGTAGACACCCTTAAAGTATCCCATATTTTCCATTGCATAAACATCGTGGGGTTCTTCCACAACGCATACAAAGGTGGAATCACGCTTAGGGTCTATGCAAATACCGCAGGGATCAACCTCGGTAATACTGTGGCACTGAGAGCAAAGTATTATTTTTTCTTTGACCTTACGAATCGCGTCGGCCAGTTTATAAGCTTGTTCCGCACTTCCTCGCATCAAGAAAAAAGATAACCTCTCGGCTGTTTTCTGCCCGATTCCTGGCATGCGCTGGAGTTGTTCTAATAATTCATTAACAGCTGGTGGACGTTTCATGAAAGGTAAATTTATGGAAACAGGCCGGGAATTTTTATTCCTCCAGTGAACCGAGTCATTTCTTCCTGTGCGAGTTCTTTTACTTTTCTGTGTACTTCATTGATTGCGCCAGTCATTAAATCTTCAAGTACTTCGCGGTCGTTCATATTGATTAGTTCATCATCAATATGAACGGAAATAATTTCATTGACCCCGTTAGCCACAATTTTAACCATACCGCCACCCGTGGAAACCTCAACTTTCTTTTCCGCTAGATCACGTTGCACATCTGCCATTTTTGACTGCATTTCTTGAGCCTGTTTAAACAGGGACCCCAAATCTTTCACCGACATATTAGTTGATTAGATAAAAATTTATATTTCACCTTATTTATAAAAAAATAAGATGGATTAACTACTTAATGACCACGCCCCCAAATACATCCAATGCATCTTGAATAATCTCTGCTTCAGATTTATCCTGAGCAGAATTGGCAACTGGAACTGATGCCTTGTCACTTAAAACCAACGTAACGTTTATTTCCCGATCACAAACAAGTTTTACCGCATCCTTTACCAATTGTAGGTTTTCCTGGTTTTTTACTTGATCTAGTGTAATTGCATCTATGAAACCAAGGTCTAAGTTTGATTCACTAAAGGCGAGAACTTTGCACTGTTCAAGGTAATGCTTAAAGACTGGCTTGCGTACACAAATTTCTTGCTTAATCTGTTGCCAGTTGGAACCAGAGTCTAAACAACGACCGGAAGAAAGTTCAACTGATTCTTGATTTTTTAGTTCATCCTTAACAGAGTTGATAGGTGTAGTTGATAAAACTACTGGTTGTTCGGCTTTTTCTTCCAACGAGTTTATTGTCTTGATCATATCATCGATACGATGAAACGGGCGCACGTCTGCCAAGCGCAAAATAGACATTTCAAAAATCATTTGCGCCAAAGAACTTCGCTTCATTTCCGTTTCCGTCCTAGATAAAACGGAAAACATTTGCTGCAACTCATCAACATGAAAAGCTTTTGATTGATCTTGCAATACTTGTAGATTACAAACCTGAATATCCAAAAGCACTTCTGGTTTATTGGACAATTTTACCATCATCAGATTTCTCAGGTACTCGGCTAAGTCTCGACAGAGAAAATTTAAATCTTTTCCATCGGTGATGATTGACTGAACAGATTCTATAAGCTTAACCGAATCTTTTTTTATTAGGTGCTCAACTAACTTTTCCAGCGTTGTTCTTCCAACCACCCCCAGAACCTCCTCCACGGAATCATTTTCTATTTTATTTCCGCAATAGGCAA
This sequence comes from Candidatus Nitromaritima sp., assembly GCA_041938985.1. GTDB lineage: Bacteria > Nitrospinota > Nitrospinia > Nitrospinales > VA-1 > Nitromaritima. The sequence goes on from JBGTUV010000112.1 coordinate 3,766, forward strand.
TTACCTGATCAAGTAAACTTTGAGCATCTCGCATACTACCAGCACCCGACTTTGCAATTTTTTCAAGACTGAGTCCATTGGCCTCAATGCCTTCTTGATCACAAATGATTTCAAGTTGTTCGATGATTTGCCTTTGCGAAAGAGGTTTGAATTCAAAACACTGGCATCGAGAAAGAATGGTTTCTGGAATTTTCGAAAGTTCCGTGGTTGCGAACAAAAATACTACTTTAGGAGGTGGTTCCTCAAGGGTTTTAAGCAAGGCATTGAAAGCGCTTTTTGAAAGCATGTGCACTTCGTCAATAATATATACCTTGTACCGGCTTGCAGAAGCAGCATATTGAATGGTTTCGATCAGTTCTCGAGCCTCTGCCACACTGTTATTAGATGCCCCATCAATTTCGCGCACATCAATAGAATTTCCTAATTTTATTTCTTGGCAGAAATCACACTCGTCACAGGGTTCAGGGATAGGTCCTTTTGCACAATTGATCGCCTTTGCAAGAATACGAGCAGTTGTGGTTTTTCCCACACCGCGTGTACCCGAAAATAAATAGGCATGTGATAACTTGCCTAATTCTATTGCGTTACGAAGTGTACGAACAATATGCTCTTGTCCGATCAACTCGCTAAATTTTTGGGGACGCCATTTGCGCGCCGAGACTTGAAATTCCATTGGATGTACCTGCTAAGAGATCAGATTGGTTACGCACCAAATAAAAAAGAAAATTATTGAAGGCAGTTTACTGGGTAATCCCACAGCACACATAGAATGTTGCTACCGCTGCTTCCTTCCGGACCTGACATGGTTCATGAATTCCCATTGCGCAGGACCCAGACGTCAACGCGAAACGGCGCGTTTAATCTTCTCGTTAACAAAGGATGGCGTCCCATTGCCGTTGTATAATTGATTGACAGGGGCTTTCGCCCCCGTTGGATTATGTGCGGCGACGGTG
>JBGTUV010000113.1:0-4662 GCA_041938985.1 Candidatus Nitromaritima sp.
TATCTGGATCGTGTACCAGAGCCTGAGCGATTCCCACTCTTTGTTGATACCCCTTAGATAATCTTCCTATGATTCGCCCGTTGACTTCCTTCAGAGAACATTTTTCGATAACTTGCTCAACGGCTGATTGTGTGTTTTTTAAAGGAACGTTACGGAGTCTTGCCGCAAAAGACAGATAGTCATAAACGACCATGTCAGAGTAAAGTGGGGGCGTTTCGGGAAGATAACCTATGATTTTGCGAATTTCTAAAGCTTGCTCAAAGACATCGAACCCGCAAATTTTGGCAGTGCCACTTGATGCGGGCATAATGCACGATAAGATATTCATGGTTGTTGATTTCCCGGCGCCATTTGGTCCAAGAAACCCAACGACTTCTCCTTTTTCAATCTGAAACGATAAGTTTTTTATCGCTTCCCTGGGGCCGTAAGATTTAGAAAGTTGCTCTACTTCGATCATTCAAGGTTTCCAAGGTTATGTTGTGGTATTGAGGGTTCCGCTTCGAAGAGTTGTTTTTAATGACGAATAAACTGAGCTGACTAAGTCACGTTTCGGGAAAGAAATATAACACGGGAAAAGGAATCCTATCAAATTAAAAATAGTTAATTTTTTTTGTGATAAACGATGTGCCGAGCAAGATTCAAACTAAGTAAATTTTTGAAAGAAATTTTTTCTTTTGGTTGTTGATTGGCCTTAACGTTTTAGCTTGAACCCAGAATATTGGTGGTGAGGGATGAAAAAAATTGCTCATTGATTATTTTCAATTAATAGATTCATTTTAGCTTTAGCTTTTTTCCTTTGAGTTGGGCCGAACGATAAATTGTGAATATTAAGTCCAGCGCCTTAAGCCCATCGGTACCGCTCGATATCCCATCTTTACCTGTCCGTATACATTTTAAGGTTTCTCTCGCACCGCCTTCAAAAGGGCTTGTGATTCTTTTAGGTTCTGGAAAACATACTTTCTCCAATTCTTGAAACCCTGAAAATCGTTTACTTTTTTTTGTTAGGTAAAGTTCGCGACCATTATTTCCAATCAGGAGGCGCCCCTCTGATCCCTGGATATCTAGTTCAAAGTTGAAGTACTTTCTTGCTCCACCACCTTCTATGAATCCAATTGCTCCATTTTTAAAGCCAATCATTCCGCAGGCCGTTTCCTCGATATACTTTTTCCCATGAGGTCTGCTTTCATGACCAGACACCCATTCCACCGGACCACCGAAGTATAAGAAGAGATCTGTGAGGTGTGTGCCATCATGAAACAAAGCTCCCCCGCCATGACTCCTGGTAGGGTGCTTGCCGGGTTTGGAACTTAAGGCGTTTCCAACAATTGTACGGATTTCACCTATCTTCCCAGTTTTAATGATTTGGGACGCTTTTTGGTAGTAGCTGTCCCAACGTCGCTCATGGTTGATGATTAGTGGAACATTTCTTTTTTTGCAGAAGCGAACCATTTGGCGGCCATCGTGAGGATTTAGTGCGATAGGTTTTTCGCAGAAGATAGCTTTGACTCCTGATCGCGCTGCGTCCATTACCATTGAGGCGTGCAGATTCGTCCACGTGGCGATACAGACGACGTCGAGTTTTTCTTGATGCAGCATTTCTAGATAATCTTCGTAGAGGCGGTTAACACCCCAGTGCATTCCAAAAGCTTCCAGCCTTGAACGATCAATATCGCATCCAGCAACTATCTTGGTGTTTGAAAGAGCATTGAATCCACCAGCGTGTGTGCACGGTTTTCCCCTTAATTTATCTTTTTCTAAAAGAGTTCCTATACGCCCGCACCCAACCAGACCGATTTTATAAACTTTCATGACTTTTTAGGTAAAAAGGAAATTAAATTAGGACAAGCGGTACTTAAGTATTGTATCACTGGACGAATGTCTTTGAATCTAAAGGCTGGGTTTTTAAGGAGATGTTGTAACTCTTGATTGTGGAACAATAATATTACTTTAGTGTGACGATAAAGGAGGTGAGTTCTGTGAAGAACTCACCTTGCTCCCATCTCGTTTGATTCTTTCGAAAGCCATACTTTTGTTTTTTGATATTAACGATTTGGTTTTTGTGAAACCATGTTCTGGACTCCCAGAACTTCCTCTCCGGTATCTTGACCGATTAGCCTACATAAGGAATTTTACCAATCGGGCATCTATGCTCAAGTAAGCCTTTTAGTCTGTTGAGTTTCTGTCCGAAAGAGAATTACTATCTCCATTAGTTTTCTCTTTAGAATACTTTTTATTACTTATGCAAGTTCAAATTAGCAGACCAGCCTTCTTTACTGTTCCTGCAATAAAGTCAGTACTGACTGTGGTATCAAGTTCGCTTGTCCGATCATCGCAGCTGCACCTTGAACAAGAATTTGATTTTTGGTCATACTGGCAAACTCTTCGGCAAAGTCCGCATCACGCATCGTTGAAATAGCACCAGTAAGATTTTCAACGTTTGAAGCCATAGCAGCTTTTGAATAGTCCAGTGTTTCTTGAGCCGCCCCTACTCTGCCTCGAATGGTAGCCAATTTTTCAATAGCTGTAGTAAGGTTAGCCATTGCCGTCAATGCGCCGGTATCCGTGGCGATGCTATCGGTACTAAAGCCCAGCGCACTCGACGTTATAGCGGTCAAGTTTATTTTCTGGTTTAGATCGAAACGGTTATTGTCGCTGGAGTCAAGTCCTAGCTGTAGAACCGTGGTGTCACTAGAGCTTGCTGCAAGAGATCCGTCGAGCAACTTCCGGCTGTTAAACTCTGTGGTATTTGCAATTCGATCAAACTCAGACCGAAGTGCTGAGAATTCGAGTTGCAGTGAGACCCTTTCTGTATCGCCTATGGTGCCGGTTGCCGATTGAGCTGTGATTTCACGTAACCGAATGAGGATGCTGGACTGTTCGTTGAGAGCTCCGTCAGCCATTTGGATCATGGAAATCCCATCATTAAGGTTTTTGGCACCCTGTTTTAGTGCCGTGACATCTCCTCTTAAGGATTCGGATACCGACATTGCGCCAATATCGTCGCCGCTACGTTGGAGCCGTATGCCAGTGGCTATTCGCTCGAGAGCACTCCCTAACCTGGCGCTGTTTATTGACATCGCCCTTTGGGAGTTTAGTGATGAAAGGTTTGTAAATATTCGTAGTGCCATAAATTATCCTCCTTGAAACTTTACTAACGAATTTTATTTTTCGTTATGCGATCGGCTTCCGTGCCAATACTTGTTTTGGAAAACTTAGTTGTTAAATCGTTTTTTATTAATTACTGGAGCAATTGGAGAACCGACTGCGGGATCAAGTTTGCCTGTCCCACCATTGCGGTTGCCGCCTGTACCAGGATTTGATTTCTTGTCAGTAGAGCAACTTCTTCGGCGATATCCGCGTCTCGAATAGCCGACTCTGCTGCTGATAAGTTTTCAACTGCAATCGAAAGGGTAGATATGGTTCTAATCAGGCGGTTTTGAACTGCACCTATTTTACCTCGTCCTGCAGTTAAAGTTCCGATTGATGTGTTCACTTGCTCTAAAGCTGTAAGAGCAGCATCAGCAGATGTAACACTCAACTCGTGAATCGAGAGCCCTGTCGAAGTCATCGCCCCCAAGTCGACCTCTGTATTCAAATTAATTCGACTGTGCGATGTTGAGTCGAGTCCAACCTGAATAAGAATATGACTGGTCGATGTGACGGATGATGCTAATGAACCTTCTATCAGTTTTTGACCGTTAAATTCAGTGGTCTGGGCAATCCGATCGAGTTCATTGCGAAGCGCGGTGAACTCCAGTTGAATGGTTGCACGTTCTGTGGAACCAACCGTTCCGGTTGCGGCTTGCGATGCCAACTCGCGAAGACGAATGAGGATACCGGATTGTTCGTTGAGCGCGCCTTCTGTTACGTTAATGAGTGAAACCCCATCGTTTGCGTTGCGGACGGCCTGGCGGAGAGCGCGAATGTCTGATCGCAGTCCTTCCGAAATGGCAAGACCTGCAGCATCATCCGATCCTCTGTTGATACGAATACCGGATGAAATACGTTCTACTGATGTCGCAAGGCGGTCGTTGTTGATACCCAGAATTCTTTGGGCATTCAAAGATGGGATGTTGTTAAATATTCTGATGGGCATGTTTATTATCCTCCTTGATAATTAGGAATTTACATCGACTCTATTTCAGCTTCCTTGCTGAAATATATTTCCGAGACTTAGTTTTTTGGGAATTTTTGTTTTTCCCTTTCGTTCAACGAACCTATCGGGATACGGAAATTTTTCCTTGATACTTTTTTTTGTTATTTTGAAAGTTTATTAGGGAGATCAGAAAAATTGTGTTTGCAATAAATCGAAGGGATGAGGGGTAAGTTATTTATTTTTAATGCTTTGATGTGCTGGAAATGAAAAACGCCCTCTAAAATTAGAGGGCGCTTTTTTTTAGCTTGAAGGCAAAAATCCGAGATAAGGCTATTTTATAAAATCACACGGTTTGATCTAGTATGCTCTTATTGAAGTCAGAGATTCGGTTCGTTAAGCGGAGGAACTCTTCCTCGGGGATTTGCTTAATGATTTCTCCGGTTTCTTTATCTCGAATTTTTATAACTAACTCATTGCTATCTTGTTCGATATGGTAATCGACTTTCCTATTGATCGAGCCAATCTGACTGCTTTGCATTTCCCCCGTAGCACTTCCCTGTGCTTTA
>JBGTUV010000114.1:0-4640 GCA_041938985.1 Candidatus Nitromaritima sp.
ACGAACGGAGTCAACTGACGAACAAGAACATCTCTTTCGTCCTTATATATATATTGAGGAGCATTAAATTCCAAAAGTGAATTGTCATCGGTATGAATCGGTGCATCTTTGCTAAATCGAAGCAATCCTTCTCGATTCATAATCAATAGACTCATTAGGTCTCTCACATTCGAAATACCGATCCGGTAAAGATCCTTACCACGAATCTCATCTGATAAAATCTCATCAACTTGACTATAAGAAAGTTTGTATTCAGAATCCGACCCAATGATCAAATAATCATCACCAACAATTGATTCCCACATAGTTGCTTGCTTAAAGTTTTCAGAAAAAGTGCGTGCGACAGATTTAAAACTCATTGGGCTCATGTTGGTATGAACCCAGATGCAAGCCACGCCACCCGGATTCAACCGTTTCTTCAGCAATTTGAAAAAGTTCACGGTAAATAATGCCCCCACCCCCGAAATCCAGGGATTAGAAGGTTCGGAAATAATGACATCATATTTTTGATCCGCCAAAGCCACGTGATTTCTTCCATCAGCTAGAATTACTTTAAGTCTCTTATCGCTCAAAGCATTATGATTAAAAGAATCGAAATACCGGGATCCCTCAATAACTGCTGAAGAAATTTCAACAAGATCTACAGACTTTATTGGAAACTGCTCTACTGCTCCCAAGGTAATCCCACTCCCTTGCCCTATAACCAATACTGACTCAGGGTCCTCATGTAAAAACATGGGGAGGTAACCTGAAAGTAGTTGCGTTCGCATATCCATGGCCAAAGAGGCGTCGGTTTTACCATTCACACGTAAAAAAATATTTCCCGACACAGAAAGCTCGGTCGTAACAGTTGTGTGCGTACCCTCTTTAAAAAATAAAATTTTGTTTGCCTTTTTTTCTGCCTCACTTAAATCACCAATGCGATAAGGCATATAAGAACCGCTTGAGATAACCGATTTATCCCAAGGTTCCATTGAACTTCCGTACAAGAAACAAACAACCAGGATCGCTGGCAATACGTATATTTTACTATTCAAGGAAAGGTCTGCAGAAAAAATCAGCAAAGCTGTGCCCACAAGCAAGTTCAACCCCACAGCAACAAGAATCGTATCTTGTACTCCGATCCATGGAATGAGCACAAACCCAGCTAAAAATGATCCAATGATAGTACCGACGGTATTGGAAGCGTAAACTTTCCCTATCGAATGGCCTAACGTATCTAGTTTTCGCACCACAAGCCGAATAACTACAGGAAATTGCCCACCCATAAAAAATGTAGGGACGAACAAAAAACAAAACATCACAAGAAAGACGGACCACTGTATGGTTGTGAATTCCATACTCCAGTTTTGGTAAACCCAACGATTGATGAAAGGGATATTTTCAAACAGCGGAATCATCATCAAAGCCGACACGCCGATTCCCACCTGAAGAAATCCGAAAACTACTAGCGGGTTCTTAAATTTGTTAACCCTGCGGGAAAATACCACCGTTCCCAAAGCAAGCCCAAGGATGAATGTGGTCAGGATAAGGCTGAATGCGTATATGGAAGAGCCTAAAAGAAGTGATAATATTCGATTCCATGCAACCTGATAAGTCAGGGCACACCAACCAGAAAAACCAAACGCCAATAAAATAAAAATTGTATTAGTACCTAACGAAGATGACTCCATTGATTCATTTATTTGATCTGGCTCTTCTTTCGAGGTCGCGCTTACATCCGAACGAAATAAGAGGTAGATGGTAACCGCAATCCCGATATTTAAAGCAGCTGCAAACCAAATAGTGGTAAGAACCCCCCATATCCGCATAAATATAAATGCACTAGACAATGCCCCAAAAACTGCTCCAAAAGTATTGAGCGAGTACAAGGTCCCCACATCACGACCGACAAACATACGATTGTGCGAAACATATTTACTTAAAACGGGAAGCGTCGCTCCCATTAAGGAAGTTGGGATAAGCAGGATAACTCCGCAAATGAAAAATCGATACAAACTTGCTTTGGAGTATGACTCTGTTTGAGTTTGGTAAACCCACTCAAACAGAGGAGAAGCACTTTCAATTATAGACGGGACCAACAAGCAATAAAGACCGATAGCTCCCTCTAGTGCTGCATAAAAAATCAAGGAATTTTTTCTTCTATCAATCCAGCGCCCCCCCAGGTAACTACCCAGAGCCAAACCTGCCATAAAAATGGTCAAAACGGTCGCTATGGAATAGTGGGTATTCCCCATAACACGCGTTAAAAGCCTAGTCCACACAACCTCGTAAATAAGTCCTGTAGCACCGGAGATGAAAAAGAAAATTAATACCCAGAATCTGGATTGGAGATTCAAAGAAGCCTACCTAATCTATAAAAATTTTTAATTAAGGGGTCTAACTATGAAGGCTATTGAGCATGAACTACTAAAATTGTTCTGATACTCATCACTCTTTCAAATCGGCTTTGGACAAACCGCAACGAAAACCTAAAACAGCATCTTTTCTTCCTTCGGTCGCTGCAAAACGTTTGGAGGTGCGAATATCTACCGACCGTGAATCCCACGATCCGCCACGGTAGACTCTATTTTTTCCTTTTTCGGGGCCAGTTGGATTCATCATCGGAGCAGATTGGTAGTAAAACTGGTCGTAAATGTCCAACACCCATTCTGAAACATTACCCGACATATCATAAACGCCGTAAACGCTCCTACCCATTGGAAAACTGCCCACGGGGGCCATGAATTCAAAACCATCAGCTTTACCTGATAAGTTGGCACGCTTTTCAAGGAACTTATTCGACCAAGGGAACTTGAGACCGTGCGTTCCTCGAGAGGCTTTCTCCCATTCAGCTTCCGTCAGAAGCCTTTTTCCTGCCCATTTACAGTAATTGACAGAATCGTACCAGGAAACCCCTACCACCGGGAAAGTGGGTGTCTCAAGAATTTTCTCGTCACCCTGCAAAAAAGGGAAAGATGGCTTAACGTAAGCCGCATTTCTACGGAAAACATTATAAGCTTTTACCGTAACTTCATACTTGTCTACATAAAACGCATCCAAGTAAATCTCCTGCTCTGGTTTTTCGTCAAAACCACCCCCATCTGACCCCCTGGTGAACACTCCCTCAGGAATCAAAATCATCTCTCGCTCATCAACCCCAACTATTGATTCGTAGATACTAAAATCTCTGTTATCATCCTCAACAGTCTTGGTCACATTAGCCGATAATCGACGTACCTTCTGTCCATAATCAATAGACTTTTTGATCTCCCAGACAATCACGAGTATAAATAAAACTGCTATGGCAAAGCAGCCGATGACAGCGATCATTAATTTCGTATCTTTCATAAACTCAAAACCAATCTAAATTTCAAAATTTGATTATATTTTTATAAAATTTTATTTGCAATCTCTAATATACAACAGGCAAAAGCATAACATACGTCAATTCACAAACTCGAAATGTCTATTTAAAAAACTATTAATTGCGGAGATCTATAAATGGATCTGCTAGAAGCTAAAAATACTGCCCTGTCATGTTTAAAAATTTCAAGTAAAGAAATCATGAGTTGGTTTCGCACCAATATGACGGTCGAATCCAAATCAGACCAGAGTCCTGTCACCATTGCAGACCGAAAAGCAGAAGAAATACTACGAAAGAAAATTTCAAAGGCCTATCCCGACCACGGCATTATTGGCGAAGAGTTTGGTGAGGAAGGCTCACAATCAGAATGGGTATGGACAATTGATCCGATTGATGGCACGCGTTCATTCATACGTGGACTGCCCTTGTTTGCCACATTAATCGCTCTACTGCACAAAGGAGACCCTGTAATGGGAGTTATATCTTTTCCTGCATTAAATGAAACCGCCTGGGCAGTTAAAGGGAGGGGAGCCTTTTCAGAAAATCAGCGCCTTCAAGTTTCTAGTCACGGTATTGTAAAAGGATCTTTCGTGGGCATTGCTGACAAGTACTGCTTTAAAGAGAAAAAGTGCCTATCTTTGTATAATCGCATCCATCGAGAAGCCAAAATCGTCCGAACCTACCCTGACGCATTCGGCCACTTGATGGCAATTCGAGGGGCGATTGATGTTATGGTCGATCCATGGGCCTACATCTGGGACTACGCACCATGCAAAATCATGGTACAGGAAGCAGGGGGAGAATTCGCAAACTTTACCGGTAGTAAAGCGGGAATTGACGTGGGGAATGCTATATCAGGTAACCCAAAGATGGTTAAAGCTGTCAGAGCAATGATCAGGGGAGCAAATAACCGAACAAAAAAATAAGGTCATATTCGTTGTCGCCCAGCAAACCCCGACTGAATGTCATGCCAGTATTCTATTCGTTCTTCCGGGTTTTTCCAGCAAAGGTAGACCTCTTTACCATCTCTTAAGGAAGGAAAGTCCACAAGCCCATGTTCAATCCCCTTCAAAACACACCCTTTAGACTCAAGCCCTTCGGTCAATGAATTGATTTGTAATACGCAGTTTATATAATCAGCCCCTTGCAAACTTCCACCATTGAACTGAGCTTTTTCTCGCGCCTTTCTTACATCCGGATATTCACAAACCAAACTTTTCATCAAGCTCTGAATACGCGGTATATCAATCAATAGTTTGGGAATAAATGAGTTGGCCTCTTCGACTGAAAAATA
>JBGTUV010000115.1:0-4617 GCA_041938985.1 Candidatus Nitromaritima sp.
TAGGGATTTGAAACTGTCTTTCTAGCAACAGATAGCTGCCTATATTAACAATTGCTCCAACAAACCCCACACAACAAAATTTTATAAAATCTTCTGAATATCGATATGTGATTTTTGTAATACTAACCAAAAATTCTATTTGGTCTCTAAGGGTTAATTTTGACTTGCCTTTAACCCTATCTTTAAAAATAATTGGAACCTCAATTGGCTTAGCACCATTTCTGATAAGTTCACAAACCAGTAAAGATTGAAAAGAATATCCCCTAGTGGATAAACCATCCAAATTACACTTAGGCAAAAGATTGGCTTTGATGCATCGAAAACCGGAGGTGCAATCCTGCACATTGCTAGCTTTCCCAAGATGACGAATCAAAAAATTACCCACAATACTTAAAAATTTTCGCCAATAAGAGAAATCAGGGGTACTGCCACCAGGAACATACCTTGATCCAATAACAAGGGAAAATCCATCGTTAGCAAGATTGATGAATTTAGGAATGAGTGTTGGATCGTGTTGACCGTCTGCATCCATTTGTAACAAAAGATCAGGTTTGAATGTTGACATGGCAAACGAGAAGCCTCTTTTATAAGCGTCACCCAACCCCACCTTGTTGCCAGTGACTAAACGAAGGTAGGGGTTTTTTTGCATTTGTTTTTTGACAATTTCTTGGGTGCCATCTGGTGAATTATCATCCACAACGATTACATACAGTTGGTGTGTGTCGATATTAGATTGCATGGCAAAAATTGCTTTTGTAATCGACTCAATGTTTTCTGCTTCGTTATATGTTGGTAAAACCACACACGCTTTTAATGCTGATTCATTGTTTTGTGAGCTATGTTGCTTCATACAAAGGTTAGGCTAGAGTTAATTTATATCCACGATTGAAACCACATTCTTCTATAAAAAGCATCACTTTCCAAGTCGATACCTAGTTGGATTGGGAGCCAATTAGAATGAAAGAGACGACAATAATTGTGAGAATTCCCCAAGAAAGAATTTTATTTTTTAACGATTCAGATCTTATTAGCTGTGTCAGGTACCAAGCAAGGGCAAGAAAAGCAAACACAGAAGCAGGTTGATAATGATAGAGAAACAGACAGCGAGACACGAATGCCCAAGGCAGAAGGTTGGCAAAGTACCCCAGCAGTATGAACAAAAATAAGTACAACTTATGCGAAACAACTCCTTGGTTGATCCATTGCCAGAATAATTTCAGCCATTGCACTCCCATCGTTAAAATTGCAATAGCTGAAAACCAGTATAGGAAAGGGTTTGGGAACAAATGCACGTCTTGAAACAACATGATTTTGTTACCGAATGCATCTATAGCATCACGATTGCTAAAGAAATAACCAATAGGCCTGATCATAAAGGGCCATGAGTACCATTTTGAACAATACGGGTGTTCGTTTTCCTCCACCATAATTTGGTGGTAGCCCAACATTTGCTGTTGTTTTTCAATGAAGCCATACTCCGTATTAAACTGGAGGTCCGGAATAGATATCACTACATATACCAACAAAGGAACAGCTAAAAAATACATTAAATATTCCCATTGAGGGACTGAATTTGTGACGCTAATTTTTTGTTGTATGTTATTGACAGTTTTTTGGGTACGTAATCTATTAACCTGAGCTTGAGTGAATCTCAGTTCATACAAATCAATTTTTTGCATGCTATAAAGAGCCACAAAAAAGGATAAAATGACCAACAAATAACCCAATCCGTTCCATTTCACAGAAGCAGCAAGGCCCAAAAAAATGCCACAGGACAATAACCAATAACGAGAATTGCCATACGAAGATTGTGACTTGGCTGCACACAACAAGGCAGAGAGACCAAAGATGACAATAAAGATATTAGGCAAAGCAAATCGGGAATCAACCAACAGAGACCCATCAATAGCAACAAAAAAGCAAACGATTAGGGCAAAATTTTTATTTTTCCATACCGCATATGAAACAAAATAAGCAAGCAGACACAATAACGAGCCAAATAACGCATTAATCCATCGGTAGCTTAGTGGAGGTAATTGTTCAAATGACAGGGTATCAATGGAAGCTAGATCAATCCAAGGCAGTTGAGAATAGATCCAGATAGCAGCGGCATAAATATAGTTGCCGAGTGGAGGGTGTGAATAGAAAAAATTTTCACCGGTTAGGTAATTAAAACCATAACGGGGGTAAAAAACTTCATCAAATGTAGATCCAGGAATATCACCTAAATACAAAAACCTTAACGTAAACGAGCCAATTAGAATGAAAGAGCCAACACACAGGGCCTTGTAATTTGAGAGCATTTAACCTTTTTCCATGTTCACAGGCATAAAGTGACAAAAAATGTTAGCAAACTTGTTGCCTTTCAGTGGCAGCGGACGACCATGGATCAGCCGGGCACTCTCATAGAAAACAATTTCACCAGGATTGAGAAATACTTGATGTTTTCGATAATAATTATCATCAATGATGATGGGCCATTCTTCCTCAACCTCTTGGTCCACATTAATGATGGCACTAATAATATGTGTCTTGAGCCTGTCTCTGTGAGAAATTAAAACCGACCCTTTTTTATAAATTCTTATCCCATAGACAAAAGTCGGTATAAGCTCGGTTTTGCTCCATGCTTCCAATTGAGGTTTTAAGGAGTTGTGTATCTCTTTTCGCAATTCATCTGGCAACTCGATAACATCACTACCATATTCTCCAGTTTCCTCTATTTCTACGAACCCCCCTTCAACAAACTCTGGCTTATTGTTCTCTTGATTTGAGGTATAAAATTTTAGGATTTTTTCAAACAATTGACCGTCCAGCTTTTCTTTTTTAAACCCCACTTGGGTGTAATTTGGAATGTATTCATTCGGCTCTTTAGTAAACATAGGGCCTTGTCCTTTAGTTCTGAACCATTTGGTAATGATTGACTTAACCCCAGAACGAACAGGATGAGCTTGATGAAGTGTATTGTAATTGTTGGAACCGTCCTCATTTAAACTGTTCCATATGATCGCCATACCTTTTTTTGGTTTTATCGTTTGTTTAAGTCGTATGAACTCCGTTTCACCGCCTGATTCCACATCATTCAAGTAGACCATGAAGGTGAAAGTTCGCTGGCCCCGTTCCCTCGCATGTTCTTCAAAAGCAGGACCTTCAAAAAAATCTGTGTGAACTTTGAATTCTTCATCAGTCTTATAATACTGCCCTTGTGTTATCTCGGAATAAGAAGGGTGTATGCCCAATAAAGCGCATATACGCCGGTCAATGTCAGCAATTAAAGGGTCACTGAATTCTCCAAGGTCACATGTCCTACTGGTTCTGTAACTCTCATCCGCCTCACCATCAGCAGCTATGGTTGATGGACGTAGTTTCTTTTTGATCAGCTCTGTAACTTGGTCGCATTCTTCTGAGTTGAGAAAGTTAGGTAATGTGTAGAATTCAGCTAACTCTGTGTCCAGTTTTTGGGCGTTGGGAATGTAGATACTGTTTTTTTCAAAGTGAAAGTCCTCTGTAAACTCTGTCCGTTGCTCTGTCTTTAAGGGGTTAACTATAGTGGCCACATCCATCTGCGGCACGTGGCCCATTTCTTTTTCTATGTCGATTGGGCTAAAGCCTTCATCGAGGAGTATTTTATATATACCGTCCTTGTCGCAACCCCGGCTTACGTTTAGTTCAATCCAATCTTTCCAGTCTTTGGTAATTTGCTTGTCCAAAATAACCCCCTAGAGCAAATCTCCTTGTTGTTCTGAGAACCGAATTACTCCCCAGTAAGCAAGAAATTAGTGATTCTTTTATAGAGTACTTTCATTTTGGCTTCATCGTAACCAATAATTTTATCTGCCAAAACTTTTTGTTCTATCAAGTAATCAGGAATATTTTTATTTGCTATACCATTTGCCATCGCCTTTTCAACAGCTTCAATAACGCTTTGATAAAACAAGCGTTGTTCTTTGATGACCCGAGCAGAGCCAATGGTTCCAGAAACCAAATTCATGGGGTTCTTGTCAAAGCTCATGTGCGAACCGATTACGGATTCCACCCCCTCTCTTTCAGCCAGTTTTTCTGCTTGCAAGAAGAACGGCACAAGATTGAAGATGTAAGTATCAGCCAATCCCGCGCCATAGAGCATGTTCCAACCGTTGGGAGGATTTGCATCATCGGCTATAAACATAATCTTGTCGGGTCTGATCAGAAAACCAACTCTACAATTGTCATGTGAGGGCCCCCAATAATGCATTTCCAGTGAAGGGGTTCCAACTGAGATGGTGTATGTTTTGTCAAAAACAATATCAGGTTTAACGACATTTGGATTGGGGTTGTTGAGCCAATTCTCTTGGCATTTCTGGTGAGCAACAAATTCAGCTCCTTGATCTTTAAAAACTTGTCCTCCTGAAATGTGGTCCCAATGTGAGTGCGAATAAGCGACATATTTGATGGGCTTGTCGCTTATTTTTCGAAGCTCAGTATCCAGTATTTTGGCAGCCTCGACGGTTAAAGGGTCGGTGAGAATAATACCGTCTTCTCCAATTAGAAAAAAATTACGATAAAACGTGTAACGGTAGGCATACAAATGCGGGGAAATTTTTTCTATCTCCCAAAGTTTTAATTTCCCAAACAATGTCT
>JBGTUV010000116.1:0-4574 GCA_041938985.1 Candidatus Nitromaritima sp.
TCATAAAAGTTGAAGCATCAAAATATACCGAGGTGGGTTATGTAGGGCGTGATGTCGAATCCATGGTTCGTGACTTAGTCGAACTTAGTAAAAATATGGTGAAAGAAGAAATGGAGAAAGAAGTCCGAGAAAAGGCCCGGGTACTAGCTGAAGAGAGGTTAATAGACCTTCTTTTACCTCCACCAGTAGGACAAAAAAGTCCAAAAGATGACCCAGACTCAGATGCCCTAGGAAAGCAGCACTACAACAGTACTCGTGAAAAATTTGCAGCCTACATAAAAGAAGGTCGCTTTGATGAGCGTATGGTTGAAGTCGAGACACAAGAAAATCCTGGTCCTATGGTTGAAGTTTTTGGTGGTGGTATGGAAGATATGGGAAGTAACATAAAAGACATGCTGGGCTCTATAATGCCTAAAAAAACAAAAACAAAGAAAATGAAAACTCCCGAAGCTTTTAAAGTGCTCTGCCGTCAAGAAGCAGACAAGCTAATTGATCACGACAAAGCTACCCAGGAAGCGCTCGAGCGGACAGAAAAAAGCGGTATCATTTTCATTGACGAAATAGACAAAATTGCCGGGCGCCAGGGAGGTCAAGGGCCGGATGTATCTCGTGAAGGAGTACAGCGAGATTTATTGCCTATCGTAGAAGGATCCTCTATTAATACTCGATACGGCATCGTCAAAACTGACCATATCCTGTTTATTTCGGCAGGAGCGTTCCATTCGTCCAAACCTTCCGACCTTATACCAGAATTCCAAGGACGATTCCCCATTCGTGTCGAACTGGATTCACTTACGGAACAAGATTTTGTTCGCATTCTTACAGAACCTGATAATGCTCTAATCAAGCAATACATAGCTCTTCTTAAAACCGAAGATATAAAGCTTGAATTCACTGATGAAGCCGTTAGTGAGATTGCTAAAATGTCAGCAACTGTTAACACACGAACAGAAAATATTGGTGCAAGGCGACTCCAGACAGTCATTGAAAAACTTCTGGAAGACATATCTTTCGACGCGCCAGATTTGTCTGGGCAAACAATAATACTTGACAGAGAAAAAGTCCGGGAAAAATTGGACAGCATAATTCAAGACGAAGATCTGAGTCGTTACATTCTTT
This sequence comes from Candidatus Nitromaritima sp., assembly GCA_041938985.1. Lineage (GTDB taxonomy): Bacteria > Nitrospinota > Nitrospinia > Nitrospinales > VA-1 > Nitromaritima. Next base: position 1,120 of record JBGTUV010000116.1, read on the forward strand.
AACACCACCTAATGAAAAAACGCATTCAAAAAGCAGAGACTCTTCTTGAGGCTCTTCCCTTCATCAAGAATTTTTACGGGAAAACCGTCGTAATCAAATATGGCGGTAACGCAATGTCCTCCGATCAACTAAAGGAAGGCTTCGCTCAGGATATTGTCATGATGAAATATACTGGTATTAACCCCGTGATTGTACATGGAGGCGGACCTCAAATAGGAAAAACTTTAGATGCCCTAGGCATTCCATCTCAGTTCATCGATGGGCAACGAGTTACTAATAAGGACATGATCGACGTAGTTGAAATGGTGCTCGGTGGAAAAGTTAACAAAGAAATAGTTTCACTAATCAACCGACACGGTGGGAATGCTGTAGGGATTTCAGGAAAAGATGGCGATCTAATTCATGCCAAGAAACTTAAACGAATCAAACACTCTCCAGAAACAGACCGACCAGAAATTATCGACATGGGACTGGTCGGTGAAATAACCAAAATAAATCCTAGGATACTGGAAGTGCTAGATCAACATGAGTTCATACCCGTTATTGCTCCAATAGGCAAGGGAGAAAATGGGGAAACGCTTAACATCAACGCAGACTTCGTTGCAGCTGCTATCGCATCTGCACTGCAAGCTGAAAAGCTTGTGCTGATGACAGACACCGAAGGAGTTCAGGGAAAAAACGGCACCCTTATACCAGAACTCACTCGAAAAGAAGCTAATAAGCTAGTCAAGTCAGGAGTCATCCGTGATGGGATGCTACCCAAAGTAACATGCTGCCTTGATTCCTTAAAATCAGGTGTCCCAAAAACTCACATAATTGATGGGCGCATCAAACACGCACTCCTCTTAGAGTTATTTACTGAGGAAGGAATAGGAACCCAGATTGTTGAATAATGTCCTTTTAAAAGGATTCACAACTTTAAAAAGTGTATATAAAATAATTTACCTATAATTAAAAACCGTAATAATTAAGAATTTTCAAGATTATTGACAACCGAATATCCTCTTGATAGTTTCTCTAACAAAACTTCGCTCACTTAACTAAACAAACAGATCTATGGTTCCCGCACTCGATGAAAGAAGCCAATCAATACTATTAGAACTTGTTCAGGATCATATAGAAAAAGCCGAGCCGGTTGGATCCCGCTCACTGGCTAAAAGTCACTTCAACAAACTAAGTCCCGCAACAATCCGAAACGTGATGTCCGATCTTGAAGAGATGGGATACTTACATCAGCCTCACAGATCAGCGGGAAGAATTCCAACTGATCAAGGATATCGTTTTTTTGTAAATCATATTACAGGTTTTTCTAATCTGGAAAATCTAAACACATCATCCGAAGACGATGAGCGCATATCTAAAAACCAAAGTTTTGACGAAGTTTTAGAAACCGCATGCAGTCAAGTATCCGAAAGTTCTCATCAAACCGGGCTCGTAATGCTACCAACCTTTTCAAACACTCGCTTCCACCACATTCAATTCACAAAAGTCGGGTTACGGGAAGCTCTCGCTGTTTTTTATTCAGAACTAGGAGTAATTCAAAATAAAATAATCCCAATTGAAAAAGAGGTAACGCAGGAACAACTAACATCTATATCAAAATATCTTAACGAAGAGTTTAGTGGAAAAACCATAAAGGCAATTCGTGCTGATTTGATGCGTCGCATCAGAAGTGAAAAAGAGCATTATAATCAGCTAACTAATCAGGCCATGGAACTTTCTAAGCAGGTTTTCAATGAAGAAAATGAAAATGAGACCCTATTGGTCGAAGGAAAGTTGAACATCTTTGATCAACCTGAATTCACTGTAGATCTTGAAAAAATAAAAACCTTGTTTAAAACTCTTGAAGAAAAAACTAAGCTAATCAGGCTATTGGATTCATGTCTTCAGCAAGATGGGTTGACTGTTGTTATTGGCGCAGAAAATAGTGACGAGGAGATGAGTGGGTGTAGTTTGATTGCTAATAATTATGGCCTTGATGAAGATAAAATGGGAACAATCGCTGTATTTGGTCCAAAACGCATGGACTATAAAAATATAATTTCAGTCGTCAACCACACCGCTAAAAAAGTTTCCAAACTATTATCAGAAAGAAAAATGGAGTACAAAAAAATTATATGAGCAAGAAAAAGAAAAAGCCAGTCGTTGCCAATGAAAGTATTGAAAGTGAAACAGAGATCGAATCTGAGGTGTCAATTGACGAGAATGGAACAGAAGAAGAGAATGATCTAGTTGAACTTGATCCTGTGAAAATTCTTGAAAAAGATCTACTGGACGCAAAAAATGAATTAACAGAGCAAAAAGACAAGTTTGTCCGCCTTCAAGCCGAAACAGATAATTTTCGAAAGAGACTATCTCGGGAGAAAGAGGAATTTTCCCAGTATGCAAATGAGCGTTTGTTTAAGGAGTTACTCCCCATTTTTGATAATTTCGAACGTGCGCTCGGGGATCCTTCCAATGACATCAAAAGTTTAAAGGAAGGGCTTGAAATGATACTCAAGCAATTTAGTTCTTTTCTAGAAAAAGAGAAAGTCGAGCCGATTGAGGCTATTGGGGAAAAATTTGACCCAATGATCCATGAAGTATTAACTAGCGAAGAGTCTAGTGAACACGAAGAAAATACTATTATCAGTCAATTTGTTAAAGGGTACACGATCAATAATCGAGTCATCCGACCGTCACAGGTTGTAATATCTAAAAAACCATCACTAGAGTCGGAGGAAGTGTTAACAAAAGAGTCAGAAGAATGCCCCGATAAAGAAGAAAGTCCAACTGATTAATTTTTGCAAAATTCCATCTCGCCAAAAACCCCACAAAAGTTAATTTGGTCTTTCATTCTCATTAAAACCATAAACGATTTTCTTATATGCCCGAACTACCAGAAGTAGAAACTTTAAAACGGGCACTCGCATCTCTGGTTCTTAATAAACGCCTACTGGAACTTACTTTCTTAAGAAAAAACCTCCGCTTCCCTATTCCCTTAACAAAAATTCGTAAAGGCTTACTAAATCAAACCGTATCCAAAGTTACAAGAAAAGGGAAATATATCCTCTTGCATGTGCCTGAGGGAGCACTATTAATTCATCTAGGAATGAGCGGAAGATTCACTCAAGCACCTTCGATGGAACTAATTGAAAAACATACACATGCAATCTTTAAATTTGATCCTGATGTATACCTTCACTATATTGATCCTCGTCGTTTTGGCTGCCTGTTGTGGGTGCCAAATGGTCAAGGACACCCTCTTTTGAATGGAATAGGTCCAGATCCTCTAGGGAAAGAAATAACTGCTATCAAAATGAAACTGCTTGCTAAAAAATGCAAAAAAGTTTCTATAAAAAATTTCCTGATTTCTAGCTCTAGATCCAATACATCTATTTCAACATCTTTTACTTTCTTCAGCACGGATCCTGCAATTGTTGTAAGCTGTATCGGTGGAGAAAGACTATACCCTC
>JBGTUV010000117.1:0-4487 GCA_041938985.1 Candidatus Nitromaritima sp.
CTGACTCTTAATCAGTAGGTCCTCGGTTCGATCCCGAGACGGCCCACCATTTAAAACAATGGGTTACAGTTTAGGCTGTAGCCCATTTTTTATTCGTGTAGGCACAGTGTAGGCACGAGAGATCAAACAAGTGAGGGTTTACGCTGGTTAGGCCGTAGCCCATTTTTTGTGATGTTTAACAGAATGTTTAACAAATGGGGGCAAAATGCGGTAACCCCTATTTACACCCATATCCCGCAATACCCAGAAATAACAGGGTATTTCTTTATCCCTTCATATAATAGAATGGTTCCGTTGCTTACCATTGGAGGTCGGATCGCTAAAGGCTTCGACTTTTTAGGATATAGCTTTGAGCCTAAGGGGCTATCAATAGCCCCGAAGACTCTAGCAAACTTTCTTGAACGTATCACCCAGCTTTATGAGCAAGGTGCAGATGTTAGACGCATCGGGCAATACGTCAGGAACTGGTGGCAATGGGTGAGAGGGGTTGAGATTAGTGCGATGCTAGTCCGGCTCATAATTGATACCAAACTAATCTGATGAACAACACCCGGCTTGACCAAATACGCCATCATAGGGAATCTCACCTTGTAAACGTTTAACGTATTGATCCGGGTCTTTTGCGAACACTTCGGGGCAATAGGGGCATCTACAAAAAAATACTTCCCAACCGGCAATTTCCATACGAACCGCCCACTGTAAGGGTTTTTCTGCTAAGCAGGTTGGGCACACCACCAAATCTTTTGTTTCTTCAAGGTATTTTGGAGGTTCTTCGTTAAAAAGGTCAGTGCAGCCCTGACAACAAAAGAAATATTCTTTGTCTTCGTAAATGAGTTTTGTCCATCTATCTGAACCTATTCCTAGTCGAATTAATGAACAACCACAGGTGGGGCAAATGGAAGTTATAATCTTCTTTGCTGTGTCAGTTGTCATTGCATTGACTCTTTTCTTCTTGATTCATTTCCTCGCAGCAGGAGGATTCCTTTTTTTTGGGGAATAGATCTACTACAAAATCAATCCATGATTGCAATTTGCTTCTTGTACATTCACAGGCTTCTTCAGCAGAAACGGTTTCTTCTTCTATCTTGTCCCAATCCACATATTTTTTCATAGAAACAACGTACCTCCATAAACTAAAGCCAAAAAAGAAAACATCCCTGCAAAGATTGCTCCAGATTTTTGGTTTTGTCCTAAATGTGAGTGTCCTTGAGCATCATATCCAATATAACCTCCCAAGGCAATTACCCCCAGTGTTGCTTGGGTTTTTAAAACAGGGTCTGTTATTGATGTTAAAGTAAGAACTAATATTGGTAACGATAATGCAAGACCTTTATATAGTAACCTCTCGAATGGAATAAAATGTTCAATCAATTGCATGCTGAAAGCGAAGTACCAGACTAAACCAATTCCTTGTATCCACCAATCAGAGGCAAAAAGAAATATCGGAATTATGCAAACCAAGGTACAAAAAACAGCGTGGCTAAGGCCCATTTTGAATCGCTCCCAATAGCCGTACTCAAGAGCCTGCATATCTTTATTTTTGGTTAGACCATTATTTAAGAATTCCTTTAAATCAGTAAAGTATACTGGGCCATATATACCTTCCCAGCCATGTTCTTTAAGTTCTTTTCTTTTAACTCCAGCCACGGACAATTGTGGAAGTATTAACCGCTTGTGATTTACCAATTCCCCTACATTGTAAACCTTCAAGTGTGAAAGAACTGTGTCAGTAGTAAAAACGCCTTCGGCAGCTGCACACCAGACATTGGTTCCTTTGGTGTTTACTACCAAAAGAAAACAATCTAGGGCCTCTTTCTTCAAATATTCCTTAAGGTGTCTAACCGTGTAATCAAAATTGCAGGTGACAAGAATGGGAGACGATTTATCAGGGCTACCAATGGCAATTGTTTCAGGTTCGCATGGAAACCGGGCGAATCGAAAAAGGGTTTGATAAATATCTTTAATCCAACCTATCATTTTTTAATTTCCAAAAGAATGAACATACCCAACATATACGATTTGGAGTTGATTATTTTCATGCCTGCTTCTCGAACTTCTTCATCGAAGTTTGGAATAGCATTAGTTGTGGTTTGAGTCATAATCCATGTGAGAAGTCGCATAGGTAACCTGAAGGCATAGTAAAAGCATTTAGCTAGAAAGTTTTCGGGAATTATTTCATCGCCAATTAGAACTTTTCCATCATTTTTTAATATTCTTTTAATCTGCTTCATTACATGAACCCGCTCTGCCCTAGTCAGTTCACTAAAAGCAAGTGTGCTTAAAACTGTATCGAATGATTCATCCTCCAAATGATCATCAAGGTTACTCAAAGAAATATTAAGGTAGTTTGCGGTAGGAGAATTTCTTTTTGCCACAGCAAGCATACCGCTGTTTGCATCCACCCCGGTCACATGCGCACCTCGTTCAAAACACATTTTCGCCAATGTTCCAGTGCCGCAACCCAAATCGAGGACTTGATTTCCAGGATGAGTATGGTCGGCTATTTGCTGTTTTATTTTTGTCAGCGTTCCTAGAGTCAAAAGACCCATCCCTATATCGTATCGCTCAGGACGGGATTCAAGAATTTTCATGTAAACAAACGACATTAGACAAAACCTTTGAGAAAGTACTCACATTTTGAAAGTAAAGGCAGTCGCCAACAAGACTACCCAAACCACTGATCCTAAGTTGAATCCCATAGGAATAAACTTTATGCGCTCCCTACCCCTGCCTGTCTTAATATATTTTCAGAAACGGAACTCATATCACAGCATTCCAGCAATTTTTCATTCACAACAACAGCGGGAATTCTTTCAATCCCATAGGCAGTTGCCTTGTTTCGAATTTCCTTTTTATTATCCTTGTTTAAATCATAAATAATTATTTCACATGACGGACAAGATAACTTGTTTACAAGGTCCACAGTGGACTCACAAATTGGACAACCACTTGTAAAAATTTCAACTTTTCTCTTTTGCATAAAATGCTCTCCTTTATTGACGTTTTACGTGCTCCAAATCCAATAATTGAATATCTGAAAAAACTTATTTCGTTTACCCTTCCAATTATCAGTTAAATAAATTTTGTGGAGGACGAAACTTAACACCCAAGACTCATTCATGGATAAAATTTAACCCGTAATATTTTTCTTATGATCTAAATAAAAATCTTTCATTTCCTTGTTTGCTGACAAAGTCGTTTGGAGACTTGTTAGAAATGAATCAATTTCGTTGCAGTTGAGAGTGGCCAATATATGATCATCACTGACTTCCGTAAAAGTACGCATTCCAGTGCAACCTAAGGACATGCCAAAAGGCGATTTATTTAAGGTAGTTGGAATGACTGCACATGCTGGACGACCTAAGGCCATCGAATCCATGCTATCAGACCATTTGCAGCATCCTAAAACCTCGTTGTAAATCATGGCTTGGGAAGGTTTTAGCCACATCAAGATCAATTGAGGCTCCCCCGGAAAGTCTTTCAATGGTCCGTAGACCACACCTGCTTTTTTCTCAGCGATGGTTGGAATATTTGCGGGCTCATCTTCTGACAGGTAAGAGCATTCGCACATCTTTTTTACCAAACCACCCAATTGTTCCTGTACTTCTTTGGGCATCTCGAACCCTAAAACCATAGACCCTATCGGGCAGTTATAATGTTTATTTGCCGGGGCATAGAAAGCCTTTTTCTCTGCCATGCGCCAGAAAGTACAGAAAGAGGGAACTTCCTCTTCCATGATTTCCACACCTTGTGGTTGATCATCCACAAAGGCCATTGCAACGGGGGGAATATCAAGCCCAAAAGCTGAAGAAATTTCCTGGTCAATCTTTGTGTTGTCCATGGTTGCCTCCCTATATTTTGATTAGCCTTCTTATATAATAATTTTTCATCTATAATATAAAACCTGTAGTAACTATAGGTTCAAGAAATATTATGCCAATTCACGAAAAAATCTTAAGTATTGGACTTTTGTCCACGCAAACTAACTGTAAAATTGAGACAATCAGATATTACGAAAAAATTGGGATTTTCCCGAAACCACCAAGAACGGAAGGTGGACACCGGGTTTATAGTGAAAACCACTTAAAGCGGCTCGTGTTTATCCGCCGTGGTCGAGAACTAGGCTTTTCACTTGAAGATATACGAGCCCTTTTGAAATTAATTGATGGTGGAGCTAATACTTGCCAGCAGGTGGAAGCGATTACTCTTCACCATATAGGAAATATTCATCAAAAGATTTTGGATTTAAAAAAGCTGGAAAAAATTCTGGCCAAGATTTCTTCGCAATGTGAGGGGGGAGTTGTGCCCGAATGTCCTATTTTGGATGCATTATTTGAACAAAATAAATAAAACTAATTGATCTAAACATATGGGACTCATACTTGGGGGTGGGGGTCGAGAACAACAAAAAAAGACTGTGTCAGTTTTGTGTCAATCTGATAGGCACTTCTTGGCATTTAGTGACACAACACGCAACGAGCGTCACC
>JBGTUV010000118.1:0-4479 GCA_041938985.1 Candidatus Nitromaritima sp.
ACCACATGGGCTGGTACTATCTTGGAAAGGCCTATGGACAAAAAAATAATTACGACGAAGAAATCAAGTCCCTTTTGAAGGTTACCCACTTAAGACCTGACTTTGGTTGGGGTCACTTCGACCTAGCAATAGCCCTCAGTCTGAAAAAGAAATTTGAAGAAGCCGCACCACACTTTGAAAGAGCCATCGCTATAGACCAGAAACAATTCGAAAAACCTTTCGTCGTTCAGTTCCTAACCGCGCTAGGACGGTATAACCCAACTCCTCCTAAAAAAGAAGAAGAGAAAAAACCTGAGCCGGTAGTCAAGGAAGCCAAAATAGATACTGCTCCTATAAAAACATCACAGGCGGAAGAAGCAAAACCAGAGGGATCAGATCATAAAATGGACGAGGGGTCCAAGATGAAAAAAGCAACAACCCACGTCAAGGGGACGATGCTCATCAACGGAAAACCGCCCGGTTCCCATGCGATCATATTCCTGGAAACAAAAACAAAGATGAAAATACCAAATCAAAAAACTCTTAAACTCACTGTTGATCAAAGCGACCTGCAATTTTCCCCTAAGCACACGATAGTTCCGATTGGCTCCATCGTTAAGTTTTCTAATCAAGATACTGAAGTACATAATATTTATTCTAAATCCCTGAACAATCAATTTAATCTGGGTGCCATGTCTTCAGGTATGGTCAAAACCGTCTCTCTTCTTCAACCAGGCCCAATCGTCCTGCGATGCAACCTTCATAAGGACATGGTGGGTACTATCTTCGTTGTCCCTAACGGTTACTACACCCAGCCCGACAAACAAGGTAAATACGAATTCAATGAGGTAAAGAGTGCCGGTTACATCATGCAAGCCTGGGCACCTCACCTAGCTCCCGGAGATGTCGAAGCCAACTTAAAATCTGCTGACCTAAATGGCGAAGACAAAACTTTTAATTTTGATATTAAAACTGCTTCTCTTTCTGGAGAGATCCATGACATGGTCGACCCAGTCGATTACAACGCTGTTGTTGATAATATAGATAATGAACTAGAACAGGCAATACAAGACTGGGAGGGTGGAAAAAATACATATCGCGAAAGCGTGCCTTGATGGCAATCACAAAATATTATGACGGTGGTGGGCTCAAAGGAGCTTTAGCAAAGAGTTTTAGTGAAAAAAGAAGTCAGGGTTTAGAAGACAAACTTGACGATATTCGAAAAATTATTTCAGGAATAGGCGCCGAAGCGAAAGCGGCCACAGGAGATTCACTCCGAAAAAGGGCAGCATTTGTGGTCAGTCAACTCAGGGTTAATGTCAAAGAACTTAAAGCTCGCCTTAATCCAGACCCTAGAGAGTTAAATTAAAACAAAAAAATTACTTGGGGTAACCTGGAACCAAACTACGAGGGGTCTTTCCTTCGAGAGCATCGAGAATATTATCGGCTACCAGCAAGGCCATCTTGTCTCGTGTTTCAAAACTGGCGCTTCCAATATGAGGAAGTATCATTAGGTTATCAAGTTCTCTCATTCCTTCGGTAAGCTCTGGTTCGTCTTCATAAACATCCAAAGCGGCCCCTGCCAGTCGACCTTCCCTGAGGGCTGCAACCAAGGCATAATCGTCGATAACTTTTCCGCGAGCTGTATGAATTAGATACGCTGTTTTCTTCATAAGTGCAATTTCATCGTTACCTATCATATACTCTGTTTCCTCTGTCAGAGGAACGTGAAGAGTTAAGAAATCAGATTCTCGCAAAATCTTTTCAAAAGTAGCGTACTCAACATTGAGTTTCTTTTCTTCTTCCTTCGGCAAACGGTTTCTTTGGTGATACAGTGTTCGCATATTAAATCCGATAGCCCTTCTTGCCACAGACCGACCTATCTCCCCAAGTCCGATAATTCCAAGAGTTTTTTCGTATACATCTCCCCCAAGAAATAGTTTAGCTCCCCAACCCTGAAATTTACCCTCTCGTGTATAGCGGTCAGCGGAAACAATCTGACGCGCAGTTCCAAGAATCATCGCCCAAGTAAGATCCGCAGTGGTTTCATGAAGCACATTAGGAGTATTAGTAACCCATATACCCCTTTCAGATGCATAAGTTACGTCAATATTGTTAAAACCAGCCCCATAATTTGCAATAATTTTGAGCTTAGTACCTCGATCGATAATGTCTTGATCAATTCTGTCCGTTAAGTAGCTTATGACGGCATCACTTCCCGAGACCTTCTGCTTAAGTTCCTCTTTTGTTAGCGAAGTTCGATTTATTTTTAGATCACATTCGGAAGAGAGTTTGTCTAGGGCAACTTGAGGAAAAATATTGGTCACAGTTACGATTGGTTTCATTTAACAAAGCCCTTTACAAGTTTCTGTGTTATAGTAAGCTATTGATTTTAAAGGAAAAAACTTCCTAGTCTCATGAAAATCCTATTTTTAGTTCCCCCTGAAACAATCTCCATCGAATCGTCCGTGCCCAAAGCCCTGGAAGGCGGGAAAGGCTATTATCCTAAGCTAGGGCTAATGTATGTCGCCGCATGGTACGAACGTGCTACCGGAAACACCCCAGTATTCATTGATTGTCCACCGGAGGGAATCACTGAACATGAACTACTAAAGCAAGTCGAAAAGGTTCAGCCCGACATGGTAGCGATGAGCATCATGACATTCAATCTGCTTGATGCGCTCCACACATCCGAATCGCTCAAACGAAGACATCCAAATATCAAAATTTGTCTTGGCGGACCTCATGTAAACATGTATCCAAAAGAAACCCTCGATCAATCAAATATCGACTATGTTGTATTTGGTGAAGGTGAAAAGATTTTTACCGAACTCATCACCACTCTTGAAGAAGATATATCAGACCCTCAATCCTTGCAAGTCATCAAAGGCTTAGGCTGGAAAAAAGACGGCATATCCAATATCAATCAAGCGCAAACTGAACTACTAGACCTTGATGAACTGCCTTTTCCTGCACGTCATTTAGTTGATGTCAGCAAATATAAGCATATCATAGGAGAGGGGAGACAGTTTTTTAGCATCCAGGCGACTAGAGGATGCCCGGCGGCTTGCACCTTCTGCGATATTCGTCAGACTAAGTTCCGATGTCGTTCTCCGGAAAGTGTCGTTGATGAAATAGAGCAGTTAGTCAACATGGGAGTAGACGACCTATTTTTTGTAGACGACACGATAACAATCAATAAGAAAAACCTTATCGACACCTGCAATCTAATTATAGAACGTGGGATAAAAATTAACTATAAAATTTCAGCACGAGTGGACACCATCAACGAAGAAGTGCTTCAGGCACTCAAAAAGTCGGGGTGCTATCGTATCCACTTTGGAATTGAATCGGCGAGCCCACGTCACCTGAAATATCTCCAAAAGGGACAGACACCTGAAAAGGTAGAACGTGCTTGTAAAATGACTCGCAAGGCTGGGATAGGCTTTTTCGCTTATATGATGATCGGCATTCCCCATGAAACCAGAGAAGAGATGTTGGCCACTGTCGATTTTGCCAAAAATCTAAAACCCGATTATGCACAATTTTCGATATGCACTCCCTATCCTAAAACTGAATTATATCAGCAGATGCGCGACGAAGGTATCGTTACAGAAGACTACTGGCAAGACTTTGCTGAGCGACCCCGAGTCGATTTTAAAATTCAATTCTGGAATAAGAGCTTTACAGAACAAGAATTAAGGAAACTTCAAGATGAATGCCACGCCAGATTCTATAGCAGTGCCTCCTACATAATGAAGCAGATTACCAAAGTACGGTCCTGGCCCGACTTCACTGCTAAAGCCCGCATGGGCACCAAAATTCTAACCAGTCGGATGGGAATTTAATCCCCAAAGAAAACTTCTAGTTAATCCTACCCTAATTGGTTATGTTTTTGGCCTCTCTATAGACAAAGTTAGCCTCCCAAAAAACCTTTTTTAAAATTAGTCTCATAACGTGTAGAATCAGTTTATGCTTGAGGTAACAGAAATTTATAAAAGTGTTCAAGGTGAATCAACTTATATCGGGCTCCCTTGCGTGTTTGTTCGCTTAACAGGCTGCAATCTTAGATGCATTTGGTGCGACACAACCCACGCTTTTCACAATGGGGAAAATTTATCTATCGACCAAATTGTAGATCAGGTGAAATCATACGGAATCAACCTAGTAGAAATAACTGGAGGGGAGCCTCTTTTACAAAAAGAAGTCTTCCCACTTATGGAATCCCTTCTAATAAATAAATTCCAAGTCATGCTGGAAACAAGCGGATCGCTTTCGATTAAAAATGTACCCAAAGAGGTTATTAAAATTTTAGATCTTAAATGTCCGGGAAGTGGAGAAGAGAATAAAAACCTCTGGGAAAATCTAAACCATCTCGCCAGTACAGATGAAATCAAATTTGTCATTGCTGACAAAGTTGACTATGAGTGGAGTAAGAAAGTTACTGCTAATGCAATAGGGAAAGAAGGCGATACAATTTTTAATGAAATGGTTGAAAGC
>JBGTUV010000119.1:0-4476 GCA_041938985.1 Candidatus Nitromaritima sp.
GTAATTTTCGCATCAAAAAACACATTTGGATCACATAACCCCTTAAAACCTCGCAAAAGAACGCCTGCATCTTTTTTTACTTTTTGGTTAAATGCAACAAATTTTTCGCCTGGGGCAAGTTTATTTCCTTTATCCTGAATGGTTTGAAAAGTAACGACCACTGGCTTTTCAAAGTCGACACGATCGGATGAAAGATATACTTCAAATTCAATGACATTTTTACCTCTTACCATAAAGCGATTATTCCCCCTATCGATGGCAAATAACGTAGCAATTTTACCATCATGAATATTAAGTGGTTCCATTTCGGGACCGGGGATTTGCAATGCGGCCAGTTTTAAACCTTTACTGACTCTTGCCCAGAAAACACGCTTCATATGGTTTTCTTCTCGAGTTATACGTACCACTTTGGGGGAGGTATTTCTTTTTTGTTTGGTAAGCCACTCAACCAAGGCAGGGACCTCAGACTCTGGTAAAAAATGACCTCCATGCGCTGCCCCGCGTTCTTTATGTTCGCGAAAAATAACGGGAGATTTAAAATCAGATAAAATTTTGTAGGTTCGGCGAGTAAGCTCGATTGGGAATATGGGGTCAAATTCCCCCTGAATAATATACATAGGAGTATTATTCAGGTTCACTAAGAAAGACATAAGTCGCTTGGTGATACCTCCGGCGATCGGGACGACACCAGCAAACCGGTCGGGGTAGAACATTCCCATCAGGTAAGCACCAATAGCCCCATTGGAAAGCCCGGAAAGAAAAATCCGATTGGGGTCAATGGGATATTTAGCGCGTATTTCACGAATTAACTGCAAGACAAAATTTTCTGAATTTTTTGACCACCATGCCCCCATAGGATAGGTGGGGCAAAGAATGACAAACTTGTTTTCCAGTCGTTCAATCCATTTCTGTATTGTATTAGCGCCACTCCCCCCCATACCGTGCATAATTACAATCATTGGGATATTAGGTTTAGCCGATTCGGGAACGTAGAGAGCGTAAGAATACGTTTTCTCATTTATTTTAAGTTTTAGGTTTGATTGCAATCCGACGGGGCTCTGGTTGAACACTGGAAGTGTTGCCCGTAAAAGTTGTTTTATTTGAGCAGAATCGACATCATGCGACTTTAAACGGTCAATAACCTGATTTTCTACAGTCTCATCACTGGTAGATAGAAACAGGTCTATATCCGCTGCGCTATTATAGGATGCCCTGACAGTTGTTGGTTTCACCGCAGTCGTGCAAGCGAGAACAGTTAACAAAGTGAACGCAACTAATATATTCTTCAATAAGCTCCACCGGAACATGATTTTCATAACTTCAGCTTAAAATAAATCCAAATAGTTGTAAAGCGATACAGAAGGCAAATGCAAACCGCATTAGAAGCTTACTCTAAACTACAAATCATAAGCACTTTACTTATAGACACCGTATCTCGGTTAAAGTAATATTTTCTGGAAGTTATAAATCAAGATATTGCTTTCTATAGAGGGGTCACCTTGCATGAGAAAACCTCCCGTCATTACTTCCGAAAACTCTCCAAGACCAGGCAGTATCATATTTGGCCCCTCTCGGGGAATCAGAAAAAACATGCAGGTCTATTCAAGGATTTTTAGATGCCGTAAGGATGGGTTTGATTTCATGGGGCAAATAAAAATCGACCTTCAAGAAACTGTGGTCAATGTAGAGGTGTTTAATGAAAATTACTTTGATTGTTTTGATACTTCTCCAAAGAACATTATCTCTGTCTTAGAAAAAACATTACTCACGAAGCTTCTGTCTGAAAAAAACTTGCCGGCAAGTTCGAGGGAAGCAATTTCATCTCTTTCAACTAAGGGAAAAACGAAAAACAAACATCCATCAACTCTAGACCTTATTAACGATTACAAGGTAAACTTGAAAGAGATATTCGACAAACTCAACACTGAGTATTTTGGATCCAAAATCAAAGCAAATATCGAATGGGGGAAAAAGGTGAACAAAAATAATCTCACCTCTTTCAGGTTTGGTTCCTACGACCCAGAGAAAAGACTCATTCGAATTCATCCCCGCTTGCAACAGAGTTTTGTTCCTCTGTCAGTTCTGGAGTTGACCGTACATCACGAAATGTGCCACCAATGGGCACCGATGAAAAGAGAAAGGGGCATGTGGGTAGCTCATCACCCACAATTTAAGGAAAAAGAAAGAGAATATCGTTTTTACGATGAAGCCCTTTCTTGGGAAAAAGGGAATTGGAAAAAACTCATGGGACCTACCAGCAAAAAGAACATTAAAAATAAAACCGATTCTCCTATCAAACAAAACGGAACTTTAGAAATCACAACATTGGCCGGATGATTCGTTTACAAACAATCTCCTTTCACATAAGGAATCCATCAATACAAAGTTAGAACCTTAATATTTTTTTACTTTAAGCAAAACCTTTTGAGATAGACTGGCCTTTGCTCTTTTAGCTCACATGTCACAACGATCTAGACAGCAAATAAGAGGTGAATCAAATCAAACGGAGCTCAACCATAAATGAAACGAGTCGTCCTCGGCCTTGAAAAACTGCTGGCTAATCCTAGTGAATATCTCTGCGGAAGCACATTAGGCCTTGTAGTAAATCAGACAAGCCTGACCTGTGATGGGCAATTCTCAATCGGTCAGTTCCACAGCAATAAATCATTCAAACTAAAAGCGCTACTAGCACCTGAGCATGGAATCTATGGAGTCAACCAGGACATGGCACTCGTCGCCGATGAAACCGACCCTCTATCAGGCCTTTCGGTCCAAAGCCTTTATGGGCCTGACGCTTCTTCACTCACCCCTTCGCCAACTCTTTTAAACGGAATCGATAATTTAGTTTTTGATATTCAGGATGTAGGTTCACGTTATTACACTTTTATTTATACTTTGGCAAATTGTATGAAAACATGTGTCGAATCAAACACAAGAATGATCGTCTGCGACCGCCCTAATCCAATCAATGGAGTGGCAGTTGAGGGTAATCTCGTTGAAAAAAAGTTTCAGTCTTTTGTCGGGCAATATCCAATTCCCAACCGCCACGGAATGACAATTGGTGAACTGGCAATATTGTTCAATGAGTACTTTGGCATCAAATGTGACCTAAAGGTAATTCCGATGGAAGGTTGGGAACGATCCATGTGGTATGACCAAACTGGTCTTCCTTGGGTTTCACCGTCACCCAATATGCCCACTTTATCGACAGCTACAGTATATCCCGGGATGTGTCTGATTGAAGGTACTCTTCTATCAGAAGGACGAGGAACTACTATTCCCTTTGAGCAAGTTGGAGCACCATATATTGATGCAGAAACTTTAGCTAAAACACTCAATAAAGAAAATCTTCCGGGGTTGTTTTTTCGACCCCAATATTTCAAACCTCAATTTCAAAAATGGAGTGGTACAGTATGCGGAGGTGTTCAACTTCATATAACTGAAAGAAATAAAATCAAACCACTTGTAACAAGTATAGCTTTGCTCTCTTCCATTAAGAAATTATATCCGGATGATTTTTCATGGAGAAAAGAAGCTTATGAGTTTGTTAACGATCGGTTGGCTATTGATCTTCTTTATGGGAACCCAACTCTACGAGAAGCGATAGAGTCTGATACATTATCCATCAACAACCTAGAATCCAACTGGGAAGAGGATATAAAGGGTTTTTCTTCATATCGCGAGGCATGCTTAATTTATTAACACAGGATTCCACTTTTTTATCCTTCTAAAATGCCAAGAAACTTTCAATCATTAAAATAACTCATTTATAAACAATGTCTTCACAACCATTTCAACTCCTAAAAAACCGCCCCCCATTGACAAAACAAGGTGCAGTCCCTATATTCCTCTTTTGACTGGTGGGTTATTTTCATTATGGACCTAAAAGAAAACCTCCTATTAGATATGAAGGAGGCACTTAAAGCGAGAAACTCTCTCAAGCTGAACACCATCCGTGGCCTTATTTCTGAGATCAAAAACCGGGAAATTGACCTCCGCCGAAAGCTTGATAACGACGAAATAATATCCCTAGTTTCCACTCAAATCAAGAAAAGGAAAGAGGCTGCGACCATGTTTGATGAGGGGGGGCGCAGTGATCTCAGCGAGAAGGAAAATCAAGAGATGATAATTCTTCAGGAGTATTTACCTGAACAAGTCTCTAAGCAGGAGTTGAAAGATCGGATTCAAAAAGTTATTCTAGAACTTGGAATCGTTGACATTAAGGACCTTGGCAGAATAATGAAAATCGTTATTCCTGAGTTCAAAGGACGTGCGGACAATGGTCAAATAAGAAACTTGGTTGCCGAATGTCTGAAACAATGATCTGCTATACCTACTAGCAAACAGTTTAACACCCAATGTTCTTTTGGGTTATGACTATAGGAACTATGCTCTGAAAACCTAACTAATATTAATAAAAATCTCCTTGAACCATCACATTCCTGATCATTTAATAGAAGAAATACGCTCTCGAAA
>JBGTUV010000120.1:0-4457 GCA_041938985.1 Candidatus Nitromaritima sp.
CGGGACCAGGGACAAGGTTTGGTTACCGCAGAATACTCAATGCTTCCCTCATCAACACATACAAGAACATCTAGAGAAGCATCCAGAGGAAAGCTCTCTGGCCGTACGCAAGAAATTCAAAGGCTCATCGGACGATCATTACGTAGTATTGTGGACCTTGAAAAACTTGGGGAAAGAACTGTGTGGATCGACTGCGATGTAATCCAAGCGGATGGTGGAACCCGCTGCGCCTCTATCACAGGAGCATTTATTGCCTTAATGCTAGCTATGAAAAAGCTGAAAAAAGATAAACTTATCGAACAAATACCCGTTCGTGATTATGTAGCAGCTATAAGTGTGGGGATCATTGGTGGCAAAAATCTTTTAGACTTGGATTATTCTGAGGATTCAGAAGCTGATGTGGACTTAAACATTATAAAAACTGGGAGCGGTGGGTTTGTAGAAATTCAAGGCACGGCCGAACGCGAACCCTTCACAGACAAACAAATGAAAGCAATGCTCGCTCTTGCTGATAAAGGCATCAAGCAACTCATTGCTGTACAAAAACAAACGGTTGGAAACTTATGATGCTGTTCACATTTTCCTCATTCTAACGATACCGGTTTACTCCAATTTGCTCACAATTTTCCAAAACATCACATTTACTGCAAAAAGGCGATTGTGGCTTGCATATGTTTTGCCCAAAGCTTACCAGTAAATTATTAATTTCCATCCAATAACGTTTTGGAAGCTTATACCTTAATGCCTTCTCTGTTTCATTTGGTGACTTGGTTTGAACGTACCCCCACCGATTTGCTATCCGATGTACATGTATATCAACACAAATTCCAGGCTTGTTATGGCCAAGAACCAAAGTGAGGTTCGCCGTTTTCCGGCCAACTCCTTTTAATCTAAGTAATTGATCTAATGTATCAGGAACTTTGCCACCGTTGTCATCAATGAGAGCCCTGCTTATCTCATACAACCTAAGGGTTTTATTCCGATAAAAAGCAACAGGATAGATAGCTTTTTCTACCTGTTTTGGATCTAATTGCAATAGTTTTTTGGGGGATTTTGCAAGAACAAATAGCCTTTTAGAGGCAGCATCGGTTATCTCATCTCTGGTTCTCAAACTCAAAAGACAACTCACAAGTACCATAAAAGGATTTCCTTGACGACTTATTTTAGTAACCACTGGAACGCGCCAAGATTTAATTGATTTCCTAAGGTACCTGAGGACCACAGGAAGATCAGTCGGTTTCATGTACTAACTCCAAGGAACAAAAATCCAATGACTTACACTAAAAATAAGACTGGAATATAATGGTAAATATAAACAGTTTCTGATATTATTGCTTGCTCAAACGTAACAAAAACCAAATAATTATAGCCTTAACGGCTTGAAGACATGCACCATACCATCTCAGTCCTCGTCGTCAATCAATCTGGAGTACTATCAAGAATTTCAGGGCTTTTTAGTGGCCGAGGTTTCAATATTGAAAGCTTGAACGTTGCAGAAACAAACGACTCTGGAATTTCACGGATGACCATTGTTACACGCGGTGATGACAAAAAAATTGAGCAGGTCACAAAACAGCTCAACAAACTGGTTGACGTTATCAAAGTCATTGATTTGACTGAAGAACATTTTGTTGACCGCGAGTTAATACTGGTAAAAATGAACGCTGAAGCGCGCGTTCGTGAGGAAATCTTGCGTATTGTGGATATTTTCCGAGCTAAGGTAATAGATGTGAACCCCGATAGTTACACAGTCGAAATTACGGGCGATGAAGGCAAAACAAAGGGGTTTTTAGATCTACTAAAACCACTCGGAATTAAAGAGGTTGTTCGATCCGGACGTATTGCAATAAGCAGAGGTATCAAACCCATAAATTGAGTACGCCACAAATGCTTTACTCTAAATAGAAAAAAACCAATCTGATTTTAATGTAAGTGAAGAGGAGAAAGAAATTGCCAAGTATTTATTATGACCGCCACGCGGATATCAAGGTGTTGAAAAGCAAAACGATTGCCATTATTGGTTACGGTAGTCAGGGACACGCGCATGCAAGAAACTTGCATGACAGCGGACTTAAGGTTGTGGTGGGACTGCGCAAGGAAAGTGCTTTCTGGAAAAGGGCCCAAAAAGATGGGTTGAAAGTTATGACCGTAGCGGAGGCAGCAAAAATTGCAAATATCATAATGATCCTTATTCCAGACGACAAGCAGCGCACGATGTATGACAATGAAATTGCACCTCATCTGAAAAAGGGTGACGCTATTGCTTTTGGCCATGGGTTTAATATTCATTTTGGACAAGTAGTGCCCCCAAGTTCGGTGGATGTTTTTATGGTGGCACCTAAGGGGCCCGGACATTTAGTCAGAAGAACTTACGAACAAGGAGCTGGAGTCCCTTGCTTAATGGCTATTCATCAGGATATCTCCAAAAAAGCAAAAAAGATTGCGCTAGCATACGCCAAGGGAATCGGAGGCACGCGAGCGGGAGTTCTTGAAACCACATTCAGGGAAGAAACGGAAACAGATCTTTTTGGAGAACAAGCTGTTTTATGTGGTGGAGTTACGGAACTTATTCGAGCGGGTTTCGACACACTAGTCGAGGCAGGGTACAACCCTGACTTGGCCTATTTCGAGTGTCTCCACGAACTAAAACTAATTGTGGATTTGATCTATGAGGGTGGTATTGGAAATATGCGTTACTCTATCAGCACCACCGCCGCTTATGGAGATGTAACTCGAGGACCAAGAATCATTCCACAGTCAACTCGAGATGAGATGAAAAAAGTTCTCGCAGAAATTCAAAGTGGGAGTTTTGCTAGAGAGTTTATTTTAGAAAACCAGGCCAACCGCCCGGTATTTAATGCACGGTTAAAACAAGATTCTGAGCACCCAATAGAAATAGTGGGCGAAAAACTGCGTAAGATGATGCCTTTTGTAGGGAAAAAACTAAAATAGCGATCACTTTTTCCATAATTTTTTCTAAAAACTATTGAAACCCACCTACCCTTAACCATGAAAATTCCTTTCGCCAAAGAAGGTTTTGTGTTCATCATCCCCCTATTGATTATCACTATTCTGATGTTTTTGCTTTCATTTTACTGGGCAGCAGTTTTTGGGGGATTGGGATTTTTGTTTGTGACATGGTTTTTTCGTGATCCAGAGCGTCATATCCCCAACGAACCAAATGTTATTGTCTCACCTGCTGATGGGAAAATCACAGAAATAGTAACTGAAAAAGAACCTATTAATGGGGAACTATGCAAACGGGTAACTATATTCCTTTCGGTTTTCAACGTTCATGTCAACAGGGTACCCATTGCAGGAACCATTGAGGAAATCCGTTATAACCCTGGAAAGTTTCTTGCCGCATTTAATCCTAAAGCATCAATGGATAATGAGCAGAACATTATTCTTATTAACAATGGGAAAACACATGTTTTTGTTAAACAAATCGCCGGTCTTATAGCTCGACGAATTGTTTGCTGGCCTAAAAAGGGAGATTATTATGAATCAGGTCAGAGGTACGGACTAATCAGATTCGGATCACGTGTTGACATTCTACTTCCAGAAACCGCTAAATTATCTGTAGCTTGTGGAGATCGAGTTAGCGGTGGTAAAAGTATTATTGGTTATCTTACTTAAAACTAAAGAAAAGCATGATGAAACCAAGAAAAGGTATTCATATCCTACCCAGCCTATTTACGACAGGAAATGTATTCTGTGGGTTTTACTCTTTTATTGCCGCTCTTAACGATAAGTATTTTATTGCTGCCTGGGCAATCGTATTCGCCATAATATTTGATATTCTAGACGGTAGAATTGCTCGAATGACCAAAACTACCAGTGCTTTCGGAATGCAATATGATTCTTTAGCTGATGTCATATCGTTTGGCATGGCCCCAGCATTTCTTTGCTATGCTTGGGTGTTAAAGCCATTTGGACGTGTAGGATGGATGGCCGCATTTTTATACTTGCTTTGCGCTGCATTACGTTTGGCAAGATTCAACACAACTAAACCCGACATTCAAGGTCAATATTTTATTGGACTAGCTACACCTGCCGCTGCTGCTGTTATCGCATCAATTATAATTGCATTTGAAGATCTATTCGGATCAAGAGTGCACCCTGGATTTATGGTAGCCACCGTTTACATTCTTGCTTTCCTAATGGTTAGTAATATCAAATATCCAGCCTTTAAAAAATTCGAATTTCGTAAACGAGTATCCTTCACAAGATTTCTTTTAGTAGTACTTATAATTTATGTTCTGGCCACTATACCTAAAATAGCTCTATTTATAATAAGCTTCGGCTATACAATATTTGGCCCCCTTAGGGCGCTGTCATCTCTAAAAGATAAGCAAAATGCAGTTTTGAACAATATTAGACATCCCTAATAAAATCATAATAAAAGTAGTTAAAAATAATTCTGGAATGATAAGATTTAATTGTTCCATTATTTT
>JBGTUV010000121.1:0-4419 GCA_041938985.1 Candidatus Nitromaritima sp.
ACCTTTATCCGGAGTCAGAAGGAACTTACGATACCGATTGGCTGCATTAAGTGCCACTAATGAAGGCCTACTTTGTTCAATTAATTCGACTAAAGAATTCACATAATTCTTAGCTCCATATCGATCAAGAACTAAGAACGTTTCAAATAAAGCCCTTTCATCATAACTTAGAGCGATGTCTTTATCAGATAGGTTTTCAAGGTAGTCGACTTGGTTAATAATCTTAATATCGTCAGGCATGCTATAGGTTTTTTGATTTTTAGTTATCATGTCAATCAATATCTTAATAAGTTCTGCTCTTGAATGCACCTCAGATGGTGGATAGTTATTCTGGAAAATCCACCTATCAAGAACCTTTGGGTCTGGAAAATCAATATCTACTTCAAGTTTAATCCTTTTTTGGTTTCCATCACCCTCAAAACCAAATTGATACTTCCTTTGTCTTAATTGAATAGCTACTAGCTCCCCTTTGGAATCAGATTCTATTCTTTCAATAGTTTGGGTAAACACTTCGGATTTTTTGGAAATACTTTCTCTTAACTTGGGAATCTTTGAATTTGGGTGGAAGGTAACTTTTTCTTGGCTAATATAGTCACCAGATAAGCTAAGTTTAGTTTCTAGTAGAGAAATGGGATTACTTCTATTTTTTCCTTTTTGTAATTTCTTGATGATGAATTGGCTGGAACCTCTAGTCACTTGTAATGCTTCAGTTTCTGAATTTAGGGTAAATGTGTTAATTGAATTATGTTTATTAATTAGACTATCCAGTTTAATCAACAAAGGGTTTTCATTTAAAATTTCTTTTAGGGTAAAAGCCTTATTAAAATATGGAAGGTTTTTATACCTGGTTAGTCCCTTTAGCCTATTAAAAAGAGTATTCGCTGTAATATCGCTCGCTCGCTGGTTTAAGTGATCGTTTGTTTTAGATATTTTTAAATGACCAGCATCAATATTTTTAAAACCTTTTTCATAGAAGTCTAAAAATTCAATTCTTCTTTGATGTGAAAATTCTTTCAACTTTTTATGCGCACCGATTAGAGGATAGTCATCGTCTAACTGGTGAATTATAGGAATTACGGTTATCATAAAATGGATTTTCTTAATGGACAGAGCAAGTCCCATCATATCCAAATAAAATTTATTCATTTCCCAGCCAATAGAACCATAAGCTTGGTTCAAACAATCAAAATAACTTGGTTTCTCTCCGACCTTTTCTAAAAGCCGATTAATTCTAAAATCAATAAAACTAGCCAATTTAGAACTTTGGAAAATATTTATATTGGGGGTTATTTTTCGATCAGAGCTATTACAATTAACACTGGTTGGGAATGGAATATCGTTGTGGGCATAAGCTAAGATAACTAGATCAGGATTAAATTTAAAACCATTTTTGAATAATTCATATAAGTGTGTGTCGGAATTCCATCCGGGGCCAGATATACTCAAAACTTCTATACTTGCATTACGGCCCTCTTTTTGTAACTTAGCTTCTAACTTTTTGACCCAGGTGTCCTTCAAATCTTTAATGCCATGACCGAAGGTTTGAGAATCACCTAAAACGAGAACTCGAAATATGCCTTCTGGTTTTTTAAGGCTATATTCGTAATCCCTATAACCGTGTTCATTGTATCGGATGTATTTTTCGTGAAATTCCTTTGTGCGTTCATAATTATCATTACCATCAGTAGAAATAAAAATTAGCACTCCTTCTATTAGGACTAAGCAAATAATCAGACTCAGGGTAAATATCGCCAGATTTATTAGCTTTTTCTTTAAATAATTAAATTTCATAAAGAGGATTTTGAAATCGCGTTTTTTTATAATTCAACTTAAATATCACTTCTGTTTTGAGAAGTAGTAGTGAGGAGAAAATACTAGAACCACCTCCAGAGAAGCTTTGTATTACCAAAATTCCATTTCTAGTTGCCCCATGAAATATATATGAAAAGTAGGAATCACTTTTAAACTCTTTTAAGGTCAACAATGTTCGTACTACCTTTTAATATTTTGTCGGTTTTTTTTGCTGTGTGGTGCAAAAGAATAATAGTAGAATCAAGGTCCCGTAATTCCTTCATAAGATTAAGAACTTCGGCCCGAGAGTCATTCTAACGTATAATCTAAAACACTCCTCTCAGATCTATTTTTTAAATAGAGCCTATCTTCTTTCAGGGCGGCACAAATATTTAGAAATCAAAATAAATAAAAGCCTTAGGATTATCTGTGGTGATGGCGATTGCTGTTGCAAAAGCTATTATCACAAAAGTTGTGAGGACTCCCTTATTTATCCAACGGTAAACAAAACGAACATTAGATAATGAATCAAAGCGATGAACAATAGCAAATAAACCAAGTAGAGTAAGATAAAAAACATTTGCCTCAAAGAAAACTATATCAAAATTTAGATCTCCGGTGAATGCACCTATAAGAATGATTCTCGCCGTATCTACATTTGGAGATCGAAAAAATACCCAAGTGACAACTATAAAAACAAATGTCAATAACCATTTCAGTTGATTTGGAATTATTTTCATAGCCCTGGTTGCCGTTTGAGAAAACTTTGTCACACCGATAACTACCAGTCCAATACCATGTAATATTCCCCATAATAAAAAAGTCCAATTCGCGCCATGCCAGATTCCACACACAACCATCGTAACAATTATATTACTAAGGTATTTGGGCCTAGAACATCGATTACCCCCTAACGGAATATAAATATATTGGCGAAGCCACTTGGAAAGCGTTATATGCCAACGATGCCAAAAATCCTGCAAGTTTATAGCTATATAAGGCTTATTAAAATTTATTGGTAAACGTACGCCAAGCATTATGGACGACCCTAAAGCCATGTCAGTGTATCCACTAAAATCACAATAAATTTGCACAGTATAACCAAGCATGGCCAACCAATAAGTTAGTAGACTATGACCCATTGGATTGTCAAAAACGGGATCTACCACATCGCCCATAGAATCTGCAAAAAAGATCTTTTTCACAAGTCCTATAGTAAATAGCGTTAACCCAAACCCGACAGAACCCATCGTGGTAGATTTATTTCTCAACAATTGAGGGATCAATTCAGAGGGCCTTATAATTGGCCCTGCGATCAGTCTAGGAAAATAAAGGACATAGGCAAAGATGTGGAAAAATGATTGGGCGGGAGGAAATCTTTTTTTATAAACATCGACCACATATGAAACAATAGTAAAAGTCATAAATGAAATACCAAGTGGAAGCGCCACTCCAAAACTTACAGTTGATGCCCCAACAATTGGAACTATGATTTCATTGTATAAAAAATGCTTATATTTAAAATAAGTCAGAGGAATAAGAAGAAGCACTACTAGCCCCAAAAGACGGTTTCGGACGACTAACCCCTCTTCCATCCCTACAACCCATCTCCCCCCCCAAAAAGCTATTGCGCTAAGAATAACCGGCACCAAAATCATAGCCGGGTTTCCCCAACCATAGAAAATCAGACTACCGACAACAACCAAGTGCAAACGATAACCTGATTTTATAAAATTAAAAAAAAGGAAATAACTAATGAAGAATAAAAAATAGTAAACCGAAGTAAAAACCATAGTCAGGCTCAACTATTTCTGTTATTAATCCTGCCTGTCATTAGTTTCATTAATTGATATAAAGATCGGGGTTTTTCAAAAATGGATAGAGTGTATTCGCCATTAATTCATGCCCAAAACTGTTAGGGTGAGGATCACCAGGCGTGCTCCAAAGTTTTTTTGCATCTCGATGAAGGAAGGTAGGTAATAAGTCAACGTAAACAAACCCGAGGTCACGTGAAATTTCTGCCATGCTATGATGGATAGAATCAAACGGATAATCTTTGAAATTGTGAAAATCTGGTGTCATGACAAACACTATGCTTATTTTTTTATCTTTAGCGTAACCTGCCAGACGTTTTAGTGCTGAGAACATGTCCTGAAAGCCTCTGGTGTTGGGGGCATAGGTAAGATTATAGTGCTTTAATAAAGCCTCTTTCCCTTTTGATCTGAATAATTGGTTCCAAGCAGTCCATAGTGTAACACCAAACTGGCTATTGCGTAGAAACCAGTTACCTCTGGAAAACTCTATGGACTCAGCATCATTAACAAAATATTGAACAACTATAACGTTAGGCTCAAGGTGGGTGAGGCGCGTCAGAAACTGCTCGACATAGCGCACTGAATTATAATTCCCAACGCCAGCATTAAGAACTTCCGTGGGTTTACCTTCCGCATCAAACATATCCACAAGCCGCTCAGTCAAAGTTTCTTCTTCAGCCACTCCCCAACCAAGCGTAATGGAACTTCCTAAAAACAAGATGCGCTTAATGCCCTCTTGCTTGGGTTTTATTTCATGATTTTATTCCACGTATTATAATACAATTTCTTATTGAAGATTTACCAATACTTTCTG
>JBGTUV010000122.1:0-4374 GCA_041938985.1 Candidatus Nitromaritima sp.
GACTACCAAGCAAAGGTTCAAAGCTCTTACCTTGCTCTCGCCCGGCAAGTAAAGGTGCCGGGGTTCCGTCCGGGGAAAGCACCAATGTCAATGTTAGAAAAACGATTTGGACCAAATGTTAAAAAGGAGGTCATGACCCAACTCGTCAGCGAACGGCTCGCTGAAGTGATAGAAGAAAAAGGGTTCCGCTCGGTAAGTCCACCAAAAATTCTAGAAGTCGAAGCTGAAGAAGGAACTGATATAAGTGTTTCAGCTTCAGTAGAAATTGTTCCTGAATTTAAAATTAACGACTACTCCAAAGTAGAAATTCCCATTGAAATCACACGAGTGACTGATGAGGATGTAAATCAAGCGATTAATTATCAACGTGAACGTCAAGGCACCAAAGTGCAAGTATTAGACAGGCCTGTTGAAGATAAGGACTTTGTTAAGCTTGACTTTAATGGAACTCTGAACGGCGAAGCATTTGAAGGCGGGAAGGGCAGTGACCATATAGTCCAAATTGGCTCTGAGTACCTGTTGAAGGACATGGGAAATCAACTCATAGGTATGTCCGTGGATGAAGAAAAAGATATCCCTGTTCAAATTCCTGAAAATTACTCCTCTAACAAATCCATCGCAGGCAAAGAAGTTATTTTTCATGTCTCTCTAAAAGGAATCCAGAAAAACCAACTCCCCGAACTGAATGATGACTTTGCTAAAAATCTTGAGCCGAAAGATAAGTTCGCTAGCTTAGAAGACATGAAGCTACAAATCAGGTCTCAACTTGAAGAGCACGCTCGCGGAGATGCCCATAGGGAGGCTAAAAAAATCGTCACAAAAAAAATCACTGAAATGAACCCTATCGAAGTTCCCGAAGGTTTAGTGGAAGAACAAATCAAGCATATGGTCGTTCAGGCTTTAAAAAAGGAACAACAGGCCAAAAATCAAACAGAATCTATCAACGAAGAAGAAATACATGTAACAGACTCACAAAATAAAGAACACAGAGAAAACGCCATCCAACTCTTACAACAGGAGCTGGTACTTGATCAATTGGCCTCGAACCTTAATATTAATATTGATGAAAGCGAACTCAATGCGGAAGTCAATAATATGGTTCGTATGTTGGGCGAAACGAATGCCCATAAAATGAAAAAACAGTGGGAACAAAATGGAGTCTTAGCGAGATTACAAAGCCGAATCAAGCGCGATAAGACGCTCGATGCAGTGATGAAGGAAGTCCAGATCAAGGAAGAAGTTGTTGACAGAAAAGAAGATATTGACAATAATTAAAGCAACATGTCTTAACTTATTTTTGTATTACTCCAGCAGTTCTTGAGCGCTATATAGGCTAGTAGGACATGGCTTAGCCTTCTCATTATTTTATAATTGAAAAAGAAAGCGAGTATATGACGAAAACTTATAACCAGTTGATACCAATTGTAATTGAACAAACCAGTCGCGGAGAGCGCTCTTACGATATTTATTCTCGCCTACTTAAAGACAGAATCATATTCCTTGGTACTGGAGTTGACGATAATGTAGCCAACGCCATTATAGCCCAAATGCTTTTTTTAGAATCAGATGAACCGGATCAAGATATTTATCTATACGTCAATACTCCTGGTGGACAGGTAAGTTCGGGAATGGCTATCTACGATACCATGCAATATATCAAGCCAGACGTGCAGACAATTTGTATTGGGCAGGCAGCCAGTATGGGTGCCTTGCTATTAGCAGCTGGAGCTAATGGGAAACGATTTTCTCTTCCACACGCAAGGATAATGATCCATCAACCGAGCGGTGGGTTTCAAGGCCAACATACAGATATTGAAATCCAGGCCAAAGAAATCTCCCGCATTCGAGAAATTCTTGACGGAATAATCGCAACGCACTCCGGACAGGACCCTAAAAAGGTTCGTAAGGATACGGAGCGGGATCACTATATGACTGGTGAGGAAGCTTTAAAATATGGTTTAATTGATAAGCTAATCACTAAACGCGAAGAGGCCGAAAAGAAAAAGGAGTAAATTTTGACCGAGAATATGAGCTACCTTTTCTCTTGATCGCCCAATAGAGGAATCCTATGAGCAAAAAAAGGCCCCCAAAGAACAATAACTACAGATGTTCATTTTGTGGCAAGAGCCAAGATGAGGTTAAAAAGCTGATCGCTGGCCCAACTGTTTTTATATGTGATGAGTGCATCGAACTATGTAACGAAATCATGGTAGAAGAATGGGCCCAAGCAAAGTCCGAGGATGTACAACACCTATTAAAACCCAAAGACATCTACAGTCACCTCGAAAATTATATTGTTGGACAAAACCGTTGCAAGCGCATACTTTCAGTCGCCGTTCACAACCATTTCAAGCGGATAGAAGCTAATACAAATATGGACGAAGTAGAACTTCAAAAAAGCAATGTGCTGCTTATTGGTCCTACCGGTTCTGGGAAAACTTTAATGGCTCAAACGTTGGCAAAAATTCTTGACGTACCATTTACTATTGTTGACGCCACAACACTTACCGAAGCCGGTTATGTTGGAGAGGATGTAGAAAATATTATCCTAAAACTATTACAAGCTGCAGACTACGATGTGGAAAAAGCAGAGCGAGGAATTATTTATATTGATGAGATTGATAAAATATCTCGCAAAACAGAAAATCCATCAATCACTCGTGACGTATCAGGGGAAGGTGTACAACAAGCCTTACTTAAAATTATTGAGGGCACCACTGCCAGTGTTCCACCACAAGGTGGAAGAAAACATCCTCACCAGGAATTTTTACAAGTTAATACATCTAATATCTTGTTTATCTGTGGTGGCGCTTTTGTTGGCCTCGACAGTATAATTCGTAGCCGTGTAGGAAAAAAAACGCTTGGATTCAGCCAAGAACCAATCTCAAAAGGAAAAATGGAAACGGAAGCTATCCTCGAAAAGGTACAACCGGAAGATCTTCTCAAATACGGACTCATTCCAGAATTTGTAGGGCGGTTTTCTATCGTCGCGACCCTTAATGAACTCGACACAACTGCCTTAATGAAAGTACTTTCAGAACCCAAAAATGCTCTAACAAAACAATTTCAGAAACTTTTTGAATTCGAAAATGTTAAATTGAAGTTTACAGAAAATGCCATTCGAGCGATCGCAGAAAAAGCGATCGCCCATAAAACAGGTGCACGTGGGTTACGTTCAGTGCTGGAAGAACACATGCTTGATATCATGTTCGACCTACCATCACGAGATGATATTGAAGAAGTTGTAGTCAATGAAGAAGTAATCAAAAATAGTGAAGAACCGCTCCTCGTTTATCACAAGCAAAAACAGGCAAGTTAAATGAGTTCAGACCACCCCTTGTTACCTCTACTCCCACTAAGAGACATAGTTGTTTTTCCTTTCATGGTGATCCCGCTTTTTGTTGGGCGAGAGAAGTCTGTTTGCGCTTTGGAAAAATCCATGGCCGAACAAAAAAATATTTTTCTGGCTTCCCAGCGTAACCCCAATTATAACGACCCAACTCCAAAGGATATTTACGAAACTGGTACCATCGCCAATATCCTGCAAATTCTAAAATTAACCGATGGCACAATAAAGGTTCTAGTTGAGGGTCTGCAACGCGGGCGCATCATTAAATTCAGTAAAAGCACCGATTTTTATCAGGTAGAAATCGAGCGCGTTCAAGAAAATGAGCAAATCACACCTGAACTTAAGGCACTTATGAGAAGTGTTGGCAGTGTATTCGAACAGTATGTCAAACTGAACCAGAAAATACCGCTGGAAGCAGTTTCTGCAACAACGAACATTATTGAACCACATCGTTACGCAGACACCATTGCAGCCTATATGGTTTTTCAATCCAATGAAAAGCAAGCTCTTTTAGAAACGTTCAACCCTGGCGATCGCTTAGATAAATTACTGAGCACTCTAAAGTCCGAAGTTGAGATTCTTAAAATCGAAAAAAAGGTTCATGGACGTGTTCGGAAACAGATGGAAAGCAGTCAAAAAGAATTTTATCTAAACGAACAACTCAAGGCTATCCAGAAGGAATTAGGGAAACGTGATGAGTTTAAAACAGACATCGATGAATTAACGGAAAAAATAAAAAAAGTTGGCTAAATTTAGTCAATTTCAATCCAAAAATATTAAAAAAATTTAAAGAACTTCAACTTCCTGTAGAATTTAAAAAACGACAATCAAATTTTGTAATAAAAAATAATTTTAAGAGTTTTCAGTTTTATCAGTTAGGGTTTCTATGTCTGTTTCAAGTTCTTCTCCCAATCCATTCCACCATTCAGTTTGTTCTGTCATACTCCCCTTCAATTATCCTAAAATGCTCCTTAATAGATCTGCCGATGTGTAGTTTTGCTTATTATTTTATGATATAGTATCTA
>JBGTUV010000123.1:0-4299 GCA_041938985.1 Candidatus Nitromaritima sp.
TCAAGTGTTAGCCTCATTTGCTGGAGAAGGTACCCCACAAGTTATACCACAGGCATTTGCAATGAAGACACCAGTGGTGGCTACAAAGATAGCCTCGATTCCAGATCTTTTGGGCCAAGGGGAACGAGGGATATTGATTGAACCTGAAAATGCCCTAAGTCTTGCTAAAGGTGTATTGAAACTAATCAGAAACCCTGATATTGCGAAACGCCTAGTTGAAAATGCGTACTCATTTTGCCTTAAGGAATTAACGGTGGATAAAATGATGGATTCAACTATCGCCATTTATGAAGAGGTTGCTTCTTCTCCCCAAAATAATTAGCTATATTATTAGTTTTTTTAAGCCACATATGAAAATTGCTGTCATTAGACAAAAATTTGTTAACTATGGAGGGGCGGAACAATTTGTTTCTGGCTATGCAAAGCATCTTGCCAACATTGGTCATGAGATACATATTTTTGCCAATCAATGGACACCGTCTAATCATCCTAATATAAAGATTCATTCTGTTCGAGCTATTAAAAGAAGTTCTTTTTTGAGAGTCCTGTCGTTTGCTTGGTTTGCCCTTCAATCAATACGCTCTGAATCGTTCGATATTGTTCAAAGTCATGAACGAATATGGAGTCAGGATATATATAGAGCTGGAGACGGGTGCCATCGTGAGTGGCTTGAAAGACGATCGCGTTACTTGCCATTTATAAAGAGACTTTTTTTTCGTTTTAGTTTTTTTCATCAATTGATTTTAGGATTAGAGAAAAGAATTTTTGAGAATGGAGAATGTAAAAAGATAATAGCTATCTCCGAGATGGTTAAGCTAGATATATTGAAGCATTACCAGCTACCAGAAGACAGGGTGAAGGTGGTTTATAATGGGGTGGATTTACATAGATTTAACCCAAGTAATAGAAAATCTTTCCGAGGCGAACTTCGGCAGCAATTAAGAATTTCTGATGAAGAAGTGATGATTTTGTTTGTGGGGTCGGGATTCGAGCGCAAAGGGTTAGAGTATCTAATTAAGTCTGTTCAGCACGTGAAACAGAAAAACTGGAGATTAGTTCTCGTAGGAAAGGGAAAGTGGAAAAGATATTTAGATTTTGCTTCAAAGGAGAATCGGGGGAAAATAACTCACCTAGAGCCCGTTGTTGAAATTGAAAAATTGTATGCAGCCGCAGATTTTTTTGTTCTTCCTTCAATCTATGAACCATTTGGAAATGCTAATCTGGAAGCTTTAGCCTCGGGGCTCCCGATCATCACGAGCCGTAACTGTGGTGTTGCGGAAATAATTACACCTCAAAAGGAAGGAATTATTTTGGAAGAGCCATCAGATTCTAAAGCCATGGCTAAAGCCATCGATTATTTGATGGATTCAAAAACTAGAGAACCAATGAGACAATCAGCTCGTTTGTTAGCTGAGAAATTCACCCAAGAACGCAATGCTTCTGAGATGTTACAAATCTATCAGGAGTTGATAGAGCATCAATGAGAATCCTGAGTAAGAGGTAATAAAAAATATAAGGCGACCAAAGATTTTCTACTGTTCATGGAAATGACTTTGAATTTATTGAAAACTACAGCTTTGTGTGAGTGCCCTCACAAAAGGGTAGTTTGCTGGATTGGCCACAGTCACAAATAGCCATTCTTTTGGCTTGGCTGGCTTCAAATTCTATAGGTGATTTTCCCGTGTTAAACATTTCGTGGGAGCCATCACGATAAGGTTTTTTGCTGATTCCCCGCAGGTACAGTAAAACTTTTTTCCTGGAGTTTCATCGACGTAGTTGAGTTGATTTTCGTAAGTCATATATTTATTCGTACGTTTAATAAGTGGCAATAAAAAGTAAGTATATATGGAAAAGATGTCTTTTAAATAAAAATAAAAAATATTTTATATCATGAGTGATAGTTGTTGGATGCCAAGAATATATCTAGTGGTTCCAATTACCGGCAATTAAGAACTAGGGGATAATTAGCCGTTGGCAAACAAAATTAAATCAAATGACGGATGATTTTCCAATATGTATTAAGCGCTGGACTAAGTAAATATGTTAGGAGGGGGTTGTTTGTGCCACTGATAGCGAGAGTTCCTTTATAAACACGAGTAATTTCTTTGTCAGACACCTTGCGTAAAAGTTTCAGTTTTTTTCTTTTAGTTAATATGCGTGGAAAAATCATTAGAATTTCAATATAACTTTTCATTTTAAGAAGAAACCATCTATGAATAACAGCATGAAACCACTGAGAAAACTCAATAGTAATTAAAGCAGGGGAAATTAACGCGAGTGTTTTAACCTCCATGTTTTTCAGTAAAATATGGAGACGATTTTTTTCAGAGGAGTAATATTTTAAAATGCCTTTGTTGAATTTATAGTGGTGATGCATAATAGCTTGTGGAACAACTTTAAGGTGCCATCCTGCCAGTCGAATTCTCCATGACAAATCGTGATCTTCGTGATAAAGAAACAGGTCTTCATCAAATCCTCCTACCGTTTCATATACTTCTCTTCTTAACATAAAAATTCCACCACATGCTGATTCAAAAGGTTCCTGATACCCAGGGTCTTTCTGGCCGAGTAAATTTGGATAGGCGATTCCGGTATAATTAATCAAAACACCAAGAGAATTAATTGTATTTTGTTGATCGATGTGTAGGATTTTTGGGATAGTCCCTCCCACATTGGGGTCGCTTTCTAAAACCTTCGCTAACTCCCCGACACATTTAGAATGTAGTTTGAGATCGCTATTGAGGAAAAGAAGATAGTCGCCTTTGGCGAGACCTAATCCTCTATTGATAGCAGAACCAAAACCTAGGTTTTCCCCGTTTTCAATAATTTTAATAGAGGGGAAACGCTTTCGAATAAATTCGACCGAGTCGTCCTTAGACCCGTTATCACTGATAATAATATCTATTTTGTTTCTATTTTGATCGAGTAGAGATTGAATGCACTCGACGATGACATCTTTGTCATTCCAATTAACGATAATAGCGGTTACTTTTTTCAAAGGTTTTCTCTTTCGTGTTAGCGAGAAAATAAAAATATTACATAGTTAGGAATAGTTATTGTGCTAGTTATGAAATTTATCCTAGTGCTCAAATTATATCGGGGACTCAAATATTCTATGGACTTTCTTGCGATGTTTTAATTTGAAGGTGGCAAGTCATTAATTTCTGGATGGGTGTAAATCTATTCTAAAATTTGTTCGTAGAAAGTGTCCGGGTCATCAGCGTTGAAAGACTCATTAGCGTAAACAATGAGCACCATATCAGTATCTCCAATATTCTTTATAGCATGAATGATTCCGGGAGTTATTTTTACTGTTCGTAGTGCGCCTTCACCCATGAGTAATTCTTTTTTTTCACCTGTTTCCAGGTCCTTTAGTAGCAGGAGGCCTTTTCCTTGTGGGACACAGAACCATTCTAGTTTTCGAGTATGATAATGGTTGCCGCGAGTTTTCCCAGGATAAGCAACTGAAACATGAATTTGACCAAACTCATGGGGAACTTCCAGGTCTTTACTTCCTAAAACTTCTATAAGCCAACCTCGCTCGTCTGATTTGCAGTCAAGGTTTTCTATTAGAATATCCTTCATTGAGTCACCTCTTTTTGAAACCAGAGCAAGGTCTTTTTTATCCCTGACCGAAGAGTGGTTTTTGGTGTCCACTTGAACCGTTTTCTGAAACGTGTGGCGTCTAGTGAAAAAGAATTTTGTCCGGTGCTTGCATTTGGAGAATACGATTCTTTTACTTCTACACCCGAAGATTTGATGCTCCGTATGACCTGACGCAACGAGGTCGTCTGGTTGGTGCCAACATTATAAACCCCTGAAATAAAATTGTTTGTTTTAATTCCCGCGAGCACCATTGCTTTTACTACATCTTCTACGTAGATAAAGTCTCTTTTCTGGTGACCGTCACCATCAATTCTAAGAGGTTCTTCGTTTACTGATTTATGACAAAATGTGGCTATAACGGAATTGTATTCAGGGCGACAACCTGGCCCATAGACATTCGCAATACGAATTATAGCGTGTTCAAAACCAGAAAGTCGAATCAGGTCCTCCGAAGTTTTTTTTGCAACACCGAATAGCGTTTCTGGTTCGGCCTTATAAGTTTCGGTGACCAATTTCTCAGACAGTTTGGTTTTTTTGTAAACCTGCGATGAAGATGTAAAAATAATACGAAGAGAAGACTTTCCATATTTTCTAATTGCTTCGAGAAGGCTGAAGGTGGCTTGGATATTTCCTTTGAGAATTTCTTCGTTTTTTCCTCGGTTCACACCAGCAACATGATAAATCAGATCCAAA
>JBGTUV010000124.1:0-4269 GCA_041938985.1 Candidatus Nitromaritima sp.
GATCCCACATTCCTTTCGAAGGCACCCCACATTCCTCCATGTTTTTGAACTAAAGTTCGCCTTAAATCCAATGAGCCTAATCGATCTAAACAAGAAACCTTATCTATCGTCACAACTGAATCAGATTTTTTGGCAGTAATTTTTGCAACTAAAGAAGTATTAAGAGGAATTTCTGCCAAAATTTCTTTAGCGCCCGAGAAAACTTCCTCCTTGGTTGTTTGCACTTTCTCTGTGCGAACCCACGTGGCTTCCTTCTTTGGCTGAATAACTGGACCTTTCGCTTTCTCAGCACCATCACACGCGAACAAAACCGTCATCGACACTAAATAGCCCGTAAAAATAGCAAACCGAATCATCAAGAAATACTTTAAAAAATGTTGAAATAATTTTTATTTGATCTCTCTTTATACTCTAAATCCTAGAGAGGTTCCAGAAAAGTCCTCAGTTTTGTAATGCATCATGGAGTATACTATTGATGGATGATCAAAAACCGAACCCGCAACAACACAAACTTATAATGTTTTCCTGTCCGGTTTCAGTTTTAGTTAGTCAAACCAAGTCACTAAAACCATATTATGAACCTCTGGGTACTCCTACGCAAAAGCCAATTCTATCTATGGCAAACTCTGAATATACCTAGCAATGAATGTGTTTTTATGTTCAAAAACGGCAATTATTTCTTGAAATATTTAGAGGAATTAATAACTTTCTTCGCTATTTAAGCATCATAAATCTTTTTAATTTCTTTTATTATAAGGGTTTTAGAAAATATTCTTACAAACCTGTAATTGGGTACCTGAATTGCATAAAAAAGCTTTAGCGCTTTGCTTAATATTACGATATAGCATTTAATAACAAAGAGAAAAATCTATATGAAAACTTACAGAATATTTTACTCTATACTTTTCCTTACCCTTTTGTCGGCCTGTGAACTTCGAATGGCCCCCACAGAATATTGGTCCAAGCTTTTTCGAACACAAACTGACTCGAGTTATTACCAAGGAAAATCGGAAAGTTTAACAAATAAAATAGCCAAGGATATCGAGGAATACGAAATTAATAAAATCACCGTTATGGACTTTGTCGATGAGGGGAATCGAACATCGATTCTTGGTGAGTATCTTTCATCTAGAGTAGTCGAGGCGTTTACTGACCGTTCGCTGTTTCAAGACCGTATTTTTCACGTCACGCAAAAAGGCGAGGTCAACGAAGTTTTACAGCAACTAAACCTGCAGCATAACTACTTGTATGCGAAAAACGATTTAGAGGCACTTGGTGAATCACTTAACTCTCAAGCCATCTTAACCGGAAAAATTACTGATCTAGGTACCAATATCGATATGCACCTTACTTTGACCGATGTCGTAACCGGGGAAGTAATCTCTTCGGCAACACAGCATCTCACCCGTACCAAGTTCGCAGTCGAGATGCTTAGGCAGCATTAACCACTTCTTAATCAATAAACAACCCTGACATTAACGATGAAATAATTAAATTTTCTTTTGAAAGTTAAGACCGAAGGGCAGATCGGTACTTTCCAAGAGCCATAAGCGGGAAGAAGTGTTGGTACATGTGGTATTTGATAAAGAAATGAATGGGAAATCCCGTTCCCGTAAACTCGTCTTCATACCACGACCCGTGTAGCTTTTGTCTATTCAATAAAAATTCTATTCCACGCTTAACAATTAAATTTTTTTGCTCTCCACCGGCAATCATTGCCATCACCGCCCAAGAAGTTTGCGAGGCAGTACTATTACCCTTTCCTGATAACGATGGCATTTTATAACTTTCGCAAGTCTCTCCCCAACCACCGTCTTCATTTTGATGATCTTCAAACCACTTCATCGCTCGACGAACATATGGCTGACTCATATCTTCGCCGATGGAAGCAAGGCCAGTAAGAGCCAACCAACTCCCATAAATGTAGTTGACTCCCCAGCGACCCCACCAGGATCCATCACTTTCTTGCTTCCCTTTTAGAAAACCAATGACTTTTTCAACTTTTGGATGATTTTTTTTAAACCCAATTTGGCTAAGTAGCCACAAAACGCGCCCACTCACATCTGCTGTTGGCGGGTCCAGCATGGCACCATGGTCTGCAAATGGGACCTGATTAAGAATTTCCTTTTCATTGTCTACATCAAACGCTGCCCAACCACCAGACTGGCATTGCATACTGAGCAGCCATGAGGTCGCCCTTTCCGATTCTTTTAACTTGTGATGGGAATCCGGTAATTTTATTCGGTTAAGAAATATAAGAATCTCCGCCGTATCATCGCAGTCCGGATAAAGCTCGTTATAAAACTCGAATGGCCAACCACCTGGCTCCACCTGAGGATTCTTAATAGCCCAATCCCCCTCTTTGACTACCTGTTTAGTTAGGATCCATTCGGCCGCCTTCACTAAAGCAGGATGATCCGCAGACATCCCGGAATCACAAAGGGCATTAGCTGCTATGGCAGTATCCCATAATGGAGAAACGCAGGCCTGCAAAAGTGTACCCTCTCGCTTGTCGATGAGAAACCTTTCCACCGCTTCCCACCCTTTAATCCATTTTGGATCATCCTTGGGAATTCCCTCATAATGATAGGCCAATAAAGAATTGAGCATCGCCGGCTGGATCCCAGCAAAGTCTCCTTGTTCTTCTTGATGTTCAATAACCCAACGCAGAGCCCTTTTAAGAGCTATTTTACGAAAGGGTTTCCAGGGTGATTTGCCAACAAATTTAATAAGCTTGTCTAGGTGAATAAAAAAATTTCTCCAAGAACTAAAAATTGATCCGTCCGGTTCAAAATCTAATTTACGATCATCACTGGTAAAGAGTTCTTTGACACCACGTCCTTCCGGTAGATAGCACACTGGTTTATGACTAATAACGATCGAAAGCGGGACCACCGTGCCACGAGACCAACTAGACATTTCATAAATATTTAAGGGAAACCCGTTTTTAAGCAAAATAATTTCCACAGGAACCGCTGGACAAACTTCCCATGAAATTTGTCCAAACATAGCGAGAAAAATTTTAGTAAATACTCGGGTACTTTTAATACCACCGTTTGCAAAAACAGCTTCGCGCGCTCGAATCATTTCTGGACGACTTTCGGGAATTTCCGCCAGCTTTAATGCCATGTAAGATTCTACTGTAGAGTTGATGTCACAAGGCCCCCCAAAATATAGCGGCCAACTTCCATCCTCTCGTTGTGTATGGAGGAGATAAGTGGTAATTTTTTTCTGTTTTTCTAAGTCAACCGTTTCGGTTAAGTGCATAAAAAAAATAAGCTCCGCTGTGATAGTAGCGTTTGACTCCAACTCGTCGACCCAGTAACCCTCTTCTGTTTGCCGGGACAACAAAAAATCGCGCGATTTGTGTATTGCGGAATCTAACCTTTTATCAAAATTCATCGAGGTATTTTCTTGATTTTCAGTCACTGTAAAGGGAGAGGTTGAAAAATCGTTCATAAAATTTGAAGCTATTCCAGCATACTATTGATTTTAAATAGATAAATAACTTTAAGAACTACTCGCTGGATAGGCCAAAGTTTAGAGGCCATGACTTGGAACGGCTAAAATAGCTTATTTAAAGTAAAAAATAAAGCTTTTACGATTTGGCGAGTTTGTTTAAACGCATCGCACGTGTATTACGTATAAAAAAATATGCCAAAAAATTATGAAACCAGTTGACATCAAGCCGTAATTTATCTAGTATTGCAGGCTTCCATATTTACTTTGAACTCCCTGTTAATTCAAGCCGTTTAGCTTATGAAAACGATTTCATTAAATGTGAATACTGTAGATAAGAAGTGGGTTGTTGTAGACGCTGCTGATCAGGTTCTGGGTCGTATCGCGACTAAGGTTGCGGCCATCATTCGTGGAAAAACTAAACCCACCTTTACTCCGCATGTTGATTGCGGCGACAATGTAATCATAATTAATGCCGCTAAGGTGAAACTAACTGGTGCAAAATGGGATCAAAAAATTTATTACCACCACACCGGGTTTCCTGGTGGAATTAAGTCGGCCACGGCCAAAGAAATGAGGGAAAAAAAGCCCTCTAGTCTGCTAAAAAAAGCCATTCAAGGTATGTTGCCTAAAAATCGGCTGGGAAGAGTGCTGGCTGGTAATTTTAGAATTTATGACGACAACAAACATCCCCACGCCGCGCAAAATCCAGAGACCATTTCCATCTGAATCGTAGCGACCGGTGGTATTCAACAACTAACTGTAATCAATTAAAAAAAAACGGAAATCTACACTATGGGAAGCAACGGC
>JBGTUV010000125.1:0-4173 GCA_041938985.1 Candidatus Nitromaritima sp.
TTCGTATCATGTAATACAAAAAAAGGCCCTTCCTTTACCCCTAAGTTTTTGACACCGGAATATTTTGTTCTCATGGACTGATACAGTTGATTTTGAATATTACCGGCCAACCGAGAGGATTGATTAATTTTTGTGGTGCTTATCATACTAGCTAAAATTTCTTGAGTCTCGTCATCTTTCACCGACTTGACTAGTTTCCCATTTTCACGAGCAGCTGTGGCTTTTGCCTCTTCACTATGGCCCTGTCCAAGGTAATAAGTTTCAATACCATGGGCAGCTCGTCTGGGAGCTGCATTTGCATGCACTGAAACAAAAACATCCGCATTATTATCATTCGCAATTTTACCACGCCCCGGAAGCGGAATAAACGTATCGTCTCCTCGAGTAAGAATGACACGGTACTTGTAACGAGACGTCAAAATATCTTTCAAACGTAAAGCAATGGCAAGGTTAACATTCTTCTCCTGAATACCCCGATATCCTTTTGCTCCTAAATCATTACCTCCATGTCCAGCATCAACTACAATTAGAGGCAATTTTTTATTAACCACTGGAAGAGAGCGTTTTTTTGATACCTTGACAGCCACCTTTCTAGGCTCTTTGTTATGTTTGACTTTCTTATCAAAGTTAACAGCCTTAGTAGAAGGGATCTTCGGTTTAGAAGCTATCTTCTTGGTAAAAGGGATCTTCGATTTAGAGGCTACCTTTACATCTGGAGCCTTTTTATTACTCAATTCTACGAATAGCTTGTGCCCCTCAGACCAAACACCTATTTTAAGGTTGTTTGATTCGTTCAAATCAACCACCAAACGGGTATTTTCTTTGTCAAGTTGACTCAATCGAAGTCCCTTTAAGAAGCGACTTCCAATTTTTATCTCCTTGGCCACACTATCGGCTAGTTGAGTCTCCTTAAAGTTTATGTATACACGTTCTGGTTTAGATAAACGGCCTTGAGAAAAAGTTACTGCTTCGCTTGTATACACCACAACTCGGAAAGAATCTGATCCAACCTTATAATCAATTTTTTTCAGAATTAACTTTTTACCACCAGTTAAGCTAGAATTTTCTTTCGAGTAGGATGTATTTTTTGTTTCTTTTAGAGAAACTTGTTTTACTAAGTCACCTTTCGGCACAAAAGACCTGACATTAGGAATTCTGGATCTTGCTTTCGCAGCGACATCCCCTTTAGGAATTAATGTTGAGACCTTCTCAAAGGAATTCAGTGCAGCAACATATTTCCCTCGACTAAAAAAAATTTCTCCCTGACGATAAAGAGCATCATCTGTCAATCGATCTGGTTTAAATTCCTTTACCGTTTTTTGATAAGCCTCCAAGGCTGCATCAAGGTCCTTATCTCGTCTAGAAATTGAAAAAAGCTGCTCATACAAGTCCCCGGTTGTGAATATGGCTTTGTATGCTTCGTTACTGGGGAAATGATTCTTATAAACTGACTCAAATTTTTTAATGATCGAAATCCACTGATCTCGTCTGTCCATCCCCTTCTTTGATTTAAAAAAACTTTGATAAGACGCTCGAGCTTTTTCATAATCGATTGACGCGGGCGAAGAAGCGGCAAACGCTATTCCCCCAGAAATCAACTGAACGGAAAGGAAAAGCCACAATAAAAGATTTGCGAAAAAAAACTTCTGTAAAAAAAAACGCATAAAACACCCTGAAAATTTTTGATGCAATGAATAACCAATGCTACAAAGCTAGCACCATTCTGTAAAAGTAGCTTAACTATTTAATTTTATTGTCGTTTCGAATGCTATCACTTTTGAGAAATCAGGTCAATAACCTTAATATTTGATTTTATTGCGGTTATTGCCCAAAATTTAGTCGATCTGCAAGGCTGGAGGGAGGCCACAAGCCATTATTTTTTGCTGAGTTGAGAGTAAGTCATAGGAAAATCGGCAAAACTCCACGATGTGAGTCACCGAATCATAGAAAACAAATACAGGATCCGGATTCCCGTCCCTTGGTTGCCCAAGACTACCAACGTTAATTATATAACGCGAGTCAGGGTCAAGCTCCAGTTTGGAAGTATCATGTGAATAAATCTTATTATTTTTATTCTTTTCAAAAATACCCGGTATATGCGAATGCCCTATAAAACAAATAGCCTGCTCAAAATAATCAAAATTTTTTTCTGCACTTTTTATTGTAGAAACGTAATGCCATTTCTTTGGCTCAAAAGGAGACGAGTGAACCCAATAAATACCATCCTCCTCTTTTTCAATTGGTAAGGTATCTAAAAAATTCTTATTACTTTGAGTCAGGTTTCTCCGTGTCCAAGCGCATGCTTGATAGGCAGCGGGATTTAAGTAACTAGCATCAGTTTGATTTAAGACACAGTAGTCGTGATTACCAGCTAAAGCAAAGTCGGTCTCCTCACGAATCCACTCAACAACAGGGTTGGGGTCGGCATTGTACCCTACTATGTCACCAAGACAGACCTTCTTGTCATGAAGAACAGATTCGGTGGCACGACAAAAAGACTGTAGCGCCTCGAGGTTACTATGAACATCGGAGAAAATTATAAATTTCACTATCTCCTGCCGGATCGGGAGGATAAGGTCTCAACTTGTAAAAGGAAGTGGCCCTTTCTGCCCAATTTCCTTATAAACCTTATCCAAAATTCCATTAATAAATTCAGGAGAATCTTCGTTACCGTATTTTTTGGCTATATCTATAGCTTCATTAATAACAACCTTGGGTGGGGTTGAAAAATTAAATAGTAATTCGCACGCTCCCATTCTTAAAATATTTCTGTCAATCACAGTCATGCGGTCGAGAACCCAATGATCGCTAAATTTTTGAATAATTTCATCAATCTCTTCCATTTTATCAATAAGAGACACCACCAATTCTTTCATAAAATTTGCTACGTCTTCCTGAGATGAGTTTCGCTCTAAAAATAATTTTATCTGTTCATCCAAGTCCCCTCCATTCAGTTCAAATTGATAAAGAAACTTGAGTGCTAATTCCCTCGATGATCTTCTTTTTCCCATAATACCGAGAGGTTAAAGTTTTTTAAAAAGCGTAGCCATCTCAATGGCAGCAAGAGCCGTTTCCGCCCCCTTGTTCCCGCATTTTCCACCTGACCTATCTTCCGCTTGTTCTAGATTATCTGTGGTAAGCACACCAAACATAACTGGGATATCTGCATCCCTAGCAACTGCTGCTACTCCGCTAGCAGCCTCACCAGCTACATAATCAAAGTGAGGTGTCCCTCCTCGAATCACCGCTCCTAAGCAAATAATGACATCTTTCCCTCTAGAACAAATCTTTTTTGCCACCATGGGAATCTCAAAAGCACCAGGAACACGAATTACCTCAATGTCATCCTCATCAACTCCATGACTTATCAGTTCATTGATAGCGCCGCTCAACAAGTGCTCTGTAATAAAAGTATTAAAGCGGCTAACCACGATTCCAACTTTCAAACCTGAAGCATCCAAATCTCCTTCTATAAATTTTGTCATTTCAAGAAACCCATCATGAAATATTTTTAATCATATGACCCAGTTTCTTTTGCTTCGTGCGGAGGTATTTAAGGTTGTCCTTCTTAGGACTCACTTCGATGGGAACACGTTCGACCACTTGTAAACCGTACCCTTCCAACCCCACTATTTTTCTAGGATTATTGGTCAATAGTCGAAGTTTTCCCAAACCAACTTTTTTCAAAATCTGCGCACCAATACCATACTCTCTAAGGTCAGGTTTAAAACCCAGAGAGGCATTGGCTTCCACAGTATCTTGACCTTCATCCTGCAAGGCATAGGCTTTCAATTTATTAATAATACCGATCCCTCTTCCTTCCTGATAAAGATAAAGTAATACACCTTTCTCATTATCAGCTATCATTTCCATCGACTTCTTTAATTGCTCTCCGCAATCGCAACGAAAAGAACCAAACACATCCCCTGTTAGGCATTGTGAGTGAACACGAACTAGTGTGGGGGTTTCAGGGCTAATCTCCCCTTTAATCAAAGCAATATAAATTTGATTGTCTAACACATTTCGGAAGGTTACTGAATTAAAAACACCAAATTCAGATGTTTATATAGATGTCCAAGGAAGTATCATTTTTGATGGTTTTGAAAAGAAAGACTATAAAGAATGTGCACCTTATGTGTGTTCTGCAGATGTAACACATTTGCTTAACAATGG
>JBGTUV010000126.1:0-4167 GCA_041938985.1 Candidatus Nitromaritima sp.
AGCCCTTGATTTCATTTATAGGCTCTACAATATTAATTATTGCATCCTTTTTAAAAAACTTATTAATTGCACTTTCATGGTTTTTTTGAGCATCGTATAAAAATGTATCACAAAAATAACATTCAAATGCATACACATAAACTGATCCGTAAAAAGTTTGTTCTAATTTTTCTATATTATTTTCATTTACTTTTCCAGAAACTTGCCCTACGAAAAAACCTACTGCACTATTTTGATCTAGACTGTAGTCTAGACTATTTAACAAGAGAAAAGATCTAAAAGTAAATTTATTTTCTTCAGATGATTGACCAAACAACTGAGTGGTCAGAATAAAGACTAGAAAGATGGTTGTAAGAAGTTTTTTCATTTTTGTGAATTGAAAAATGTTCTAATTTAATCTTAAAAGAGAAGATATTTTTCACATATTAACATAATTAAAAAATAATTACACAAAAATAAAATAAGCACCAAAATTGACGGATGTCCAATCGTGAATAATGTTTGTGTTGATTGTCTGACTGTGAAGAATTAGTGGGGGTTACTTACAGGAGATGATGAGGTTGTTTTTAGGGGGGTTATTGTTTTATCCACTTTCCATTCACATACTT
Organism: Candidatus Nitromaritima sp.; assembly: GCA_041938985.1. Taxonomy (GTDB): domain Bacteria; phylum Nitrospinota; class Nitrospinia; order Nitrospinales; family VA-1; genus Nitromaritima. Next base: position 609 of record JBGTUV010000126.1, read on the forward strand.
CCCAAAGATTTTATTATTTTTATTGTCATTTGGCTTTTCGCATGTTCAGTCTGAAAACCTCACTCCCCACATTCATCAACCAAACCAATAAAGCCGTAAAAACGGCATAAGCCTCCAACAATTGCAACTCCCAAGAAAAACTGCCACTGATGAAACTCCAAAGCACCGGAATCAAAACCAACCAATACCGCCAATGACCGTCCACGAAAAGCAATAACGCAAAAGTGGCAATCAGAGTTGGGGCCGGAGTGAGGGCAAACAACTCAAGTTGCATAGGCGTTCTACCTTCCAATAAACACGCCAAGGGATAAACTAAAACGGCCATAATAAATAATGCCTGATTAACCCAAACCAACCACTTCCGAGGTGCTTTCCAAACCGGTGCTTTGGGGAAACAGCCCACAGCGATCAGCAAGAACCCCTGAACCGCAAAGAGATACCCAAATGCAGGTGCAGCCCAGTTGATACTGGAATAATGCCGCATGTGGAAGACCAACCCGGACCACAGCCATGCCACGCCCAAGCCAAGAAAAACAACTCTGATATTCTGCCGACCTGGATTTAACACGATATAGAGCAGCCACAGTGCCAAGGCCATGGCAGGAACTTGTGTCGGCCAAATGGCTTGATTGTACAGCCCCATCATCTCGATATAGGTTTGTCGGCTATACATCACCATGTCTGAGAGGGAAAACTGGAGTAGTTCAAGCATCAAAGGCTCGCTACATAATCGGCCATCCGTTTGCGGGTTTTTGAATCCGGCAATTTGCCTCGCAACGCACCCATGTTTTCAATCATGTGTTCCACTTGAGAAGTTGCGGGAATTGCACAGGTTATCGCGTGATGAGAAACAACAAACTTCAAAAAAAACCCCGCCCAGTTTTGGCAGTCGATGTCTCCAGCCCATTTTGGCAAGGGTTTACGCGCAAGCTTGAAGAACAAATCCCCACCCTGAAAAGGCCGATTGGCAATAACCGCCACGCCCTTTTCTATTGCGGCAGGCAGCAGTCTGCGTTCCACCTCTCGATCAAGAATATTGTAAGTGAGTTGCACGAAGTCGATGGGCTGGGTTTGGATGATTTGCTCAAGCTCCTGATGCCGTCGGCCATGAGAGGTCGTGACTCCGATATAGCGAATGGTCCCCTCGTGTTTGTGTTGCTGCAGGGTCTGGAGGTGATGCTCCCAGGCGACCAGATTGTGAATCTGGTACAAATCAAACTGTTGCAACCCCCATAATTTGTGGGATTCTTCAATTTGCCACTCGCCACGGCTGGAAAAAGGCGTCCATACTTTGGTCGCAGAAAATAAAGAGGGTTGCGGACGTCCCAAACGATCCAGCGCATAGCCCAACACTTCTTCAGCAGAGCCATACATGGGCGAGGAGTCCACGAGTCCACCCCCAAGCTTGAAAAAGGTGCCGAGTACCTGAGTACGTTGATTTCTGGTTTGGATATTGTTTCCCACATTGAAGGTAATCCAAGTCCCCATGCCGATGACGGGCAGCCGTTCACCAGTGTCAGAAAACTTTTTCAGCAACAGGTCATCAGTGTCACTTGACAACAAAGATTGAGGTGTGGCCGACAGCAAGCCCACCCCAGCGATGGTTTTTAAGAAAGTGCGTCGATTGGTTATGGGTTTTTCGGATAATTCCAGTTTGTCAGTGTCGGTCATATCTCCTCCTAACCTAGGCCGCCCGTTTGCGTTGTCGTTGGCGATTGCTCCTTGCCGACTCCGCCGGTTCGGCATTTCCTGAAGACGGCAACTCGACGAACCGTGCCAAATTCGGGAAGGCGTCGGCGTAGGTGGAACGAAGTATATGGGAAATTTCACGGAAATGAAGTGAAAAGGCAAGCCAAATGTGTTGAGCGTATTTCAAATACGGTGAACACGCATAATTCTCTTTTCAAATCGTGCTAAAGGGCTCTACTCCCCCATTCTTGTAATAAAAACATAAGATGTATGAAAAATAGGCAATATGAATAAATGACTGAATTGTACACCATTTGAAAAGAAAATCTTAGTCCAGGAATTCAGTTGAACAGTGTTTAACTGTTCTTTTGGATTGACATCCAGGCCTAAAAGTGCTAAGTTTCAACATTTAATCTATATGGATTGAATTAGATGCCTGAACTGAATGTATCTGAGCCCGATGGTTTGCTGTATATAGTTACAGATTCACATTTGGATGAGAATATTGCACCTGCCGCAGAATTTTCGGAGATGCTGGCTCATCTGGAAAATCCACATACGGTGGTGTTTCTGGGTGACCTTTTTATAATTTGGCTGGCGCCTCCAAAATTCTGGACAGATATGCACCGTAAAGTTATGTCAGGTTTTCAAGGCTTGAAAGATAAAGGCTGTAAAGTAGTTTTTATTGCAGGAAACAGGGATATGTTATTGCCTGTAACATTTAACGAACGCTGGCAAAAGAGACTCCCTTTCACTCATTTGATATACAACGACTGGTATTTAAACTGGGGGCAGAAACGTTACGGTTTTATTCATGGTGACACGATCAATTATAATGACCGTCAATATTTGCGTTGGAAAGCCCTTTCTCACAACCGGGCCTTTGAAGCATTATTTCGGATAATACCAGCACAGGTGGCTCGGTGGATTGCAGAGCGGTTAGAAGCAATGCTGGTGGAAACCAACAAAGAATTTAAAATCCATTTTCCTGAAAAAGAAATGCAGGAGTTTGCGGCATCAGTACTTCCGGAAGTTGACCAGTATTTTGTGGGGCATTTCCATCTTGATCGGTTGATTGAGGCTGACGGATGTTCCAGTGTTTTGAGAGTGGTTCCTGACTGGCTTTCGCAACGGACGGTGGTCAGAGTTCGCGAACAGGGAGAAATTGAAGTTTTTCGCTTTCAAAACGGCATTCTTAATAATGTTCAATAATCCCAAAACAACGATTCAATATCTGATGGAGGATGCAGAGGAGATTAAGGACTATATGTGCGCTAATCTTATCTTATGGTAGTAAAGATCAGGTATACTCTACACATAATTATTGGACAGAACGGAACTTATTCAGAGATGCAAACCAATTAATATCAGCTGCACCACTTTTTTAGGGGAGAACCAATGCCGTCCGGTTAAATAGGTAACTGGTTATACAAATACCAGTTAAAGACAGTTTACAATGGTTTTTCTGAAAAAAATAATATGCTGTCAGTTCAGCTCAGGTTTTATGAGGAATTGAATGATTTTATCCGTAAGGAATATCGAAAAAAACAGATAAACAGGCATCTCAAGCATAGAACTACAGTAAAAGATGTGATCGAATCATTTGGGGTGCCTCATACTGAAGTTGACCTTATTTTGGTAAACGGGAAATCGGAATCGTTCAACTATCATGTAAAGGATCAGGATAAAATCAGTGTTTATCCTGTCTTTGAGTCTTTTGACATTTCCTCAATTACCCGTCTTCATGGCAGATCTTTGAGAAACATACGGTTCGTGGCGGATGTACAACTTGGCAAATTGGCAAAAAAATTGCGATTTTTGGGGCTGGATGTGGAATATCGCAATGATTTCACCAATGAAATAATCCTGC
>JBGTUV010000127.1:0-4162 GCA_041938985.1 Candidatus Nitromaritima sp.
GTTCCTGCTCTACGTGGTTTAGCACACGTTGATTATCCACAAAAACCGGAACAGAAAAGCCGGAAGTGTAGGTCCATAGGGACATTAATTTTTCATCACCAAAGGTGTAGTTGACGATGGCAGCTTCTTCATCAACCAGCACTTTATTCTCGATGGAAGTGATGTTTACAGCCTGTGCGAGAAGCAGTTCTACGCCCAGAGAGCCCAAATCAGTCATAATGTTCGTCCGTTGATTTCAATATAGGTATAGTACCATAATGAGCAATAAAGGCAACAAAAAAAAGATAAATAATAATCTGATCAACATCAGCTGGAATCCCTGAAATTAGTCATTAATTTTACAACTTTCAAAGCTCTGGCGGAGCCTCATCATATTGTACAAAACCGTCGGTTATTTCATGCCACGGTGCTTTTGAGCCTACAAAAATATGGTACGCCTCTGGAAGATTTGGGTTGCCATCAATGGCTCCCATAGAGAGATAAAGAAGCTCAGGATAATCCTTGAGGCTGACGAGAATGTTTGAACCGCAGTTGCCGCAAAATACACGCTCATGGTCACCAGATGAAGCATATATTTGGATATCTTCTTCACCTGTTAGATATCGAAATTTATCAGTTTCTACGCCAGCGAAAGTTGCGTAGGCGGCACCATGCAGACGCCTGCACTGTGAGCAATGGCAATGAGAAAAGTCCGAAATTTCACAATCTGCCTCAAATGAAACGCGATTACACTCGCAATGTCCTTGTATCATTTTGTTCTCCTGTTAATTATAGTTGCTTAAAAGTATAGCTCAGAATAGCTTTCGCGCTTAAATCTAGAACTTTGGAAAGCTGTGATTTCTTGACTAATTATTTGAAATATTTTGCTGTTCTATAGGCGTCCTCAAGAAATTTTTTTCTTCTCTTTTCTTCGACAAAGGGGACAGCAAAATACCTTTTATACAAAATATTTCTAATTCCACATATATGAAAAACACCTCTTTTAAGTCTTCTTATAGGTAAGTTGAGAAAAAAAGTTGTTACGGCTAAACGAGGAGAGCTATAGGTACAAAAAATGATAGCTTTTTTGTCGCTTAAATTTCCCTTTGGATATCCATAGTTTCCAATTAATTGTTTAAAGCTGAATGCCCAGGGTGGTGCTAAAACTCTATCAATCCAGCCTTCAAGAATAGCTGGCATTCTGAAATTCCATATAGGAGCAATGAATACAATAACATCACAATCTTCAATCCTTTTTCTATGATCTAGAATCTCTGGTCCAGGTTCTTCACCTGCAAAAATAGGATTAAAATTTTCTTTGTATAAATCTAAGAGATCAACTTTATGACCAGCTTCTAGAGCTCCATCAATAAATGTGTTTTTAATAGCAGCATTAAAAGATTTATCATCATAATGACCGTAAACTATGAAGAATTTTTTCATTAAAAATTATTGTATCAGGTACGGACTAAAGGCGATATTTACATACCAACCCTCATCAACACTTTGTGCAATTTGACAGGTATGTTAGGCATAATTATTTTATTAAATAGTATGATATAGCTATGGAATTAAAAATAGTTTTAAGAGCAATATCAAAAAAATAGGAGTCATTATGGAAAGTTTAAATAATAGAATAAATGCTGTTTTTGAAAATATTAATTTCTTAAGTTCTTGGTTAATAAGATTAGGGTTAGGAATTTCATTTATTGTTCATGGATTAAGTAAACTTCCATTGCCACCTCAAGGATTGATTGATTATTTTGGTTTCTCTGCTGCACTAGCATCTTTTGTTGCAGTTTCAGAGTTGGTTGCAGGAACAATTTTAATTGTTGGTGGTTTTATCAGCAATTATTTAGGCAGCCTATTAACAAGATTTGGAGCATTACTGATTGTGGTTATCATGGCAGTTGCTTTCAGCATTGCTCATCGTGATTGGTTTGTAACTACTCAATTATTTACAAGTGAACAAATATTTCTTTTTCTTATTGGGTTATATTTTCTAATAAGAGGTAATGAGGAATAGAGGTAGAGGATAAAGGGGATAATATGGGGAACTTGCAAAGGTCAATCGTAATATTGATTTATTTTATCTGCTCGGTGTCGGGAATGAGCGCAGTGACAGGACAGGAACCGCAGACCAGAATCCTAAAAGAACAAGAGTTGGTCGATATGCTGGTGGGTTCCTGCATCCAGTCAACCCGTGGATGCGACCCAGAGCAGTCTATTAAAAAGGTGAAAGAAGCACTGAATCAAGGAAAGCAGTTCAAACTCATTTCAACCAATAACTTTCCAGCTGACTGGATGGTGGTGGCAGTTCAGGGACTTGGTGGTGGGGGAGCATGGGAACATGTAATCGAACGAACCCAACGACAAAACCTTCCCACTATAACCGAGGCAGAAGCAAACAGCAGAGTGGTTGATCTCTTGAGTGAACATATGGGAAAAGAGGTAAAAGCCCTGATTCGGTCCGAGGCGGCAGAAGCTACCACCACGGCTCTTTTGGTCGCGGCCGATAAGGGTATTCCGACCCTAGATGCCGGCATAACGGGGCGAGCTGTGCCCGAAGTTCAACAATCGATTCCATGGATAAACGGAATTGCTTCCATTCCTACGGCAATTATTACTCGCTGGGGAGATGAGATCATCATTAAACACGCTGTCGATGAATACAGAGTTGAAGATATCGGTCGGGCAATTGCAGTAGCCAGTGGTGGCAGTGCAACTATAACTATGACTCCGATGTCCGGGGAACAACTCCAGCGGGGTGCAATTACCGGAAATCTGTCTGAGGCTATCCTCTTCGGCAAGACCGTACGCGAAGCACGGCAAGCCGGGAAGGATCCAATAGCGGCACTTTTAGATGCATCAAACGGTTACAAACTGTTCCAGGGAATCGTGACGAAATCTGACGAGCGCGGTGATCGTGGTTTCAACTGGGTTGACGTAGAGATAGAAGGTATTAACGAGTATGCGGGTCACACCTACAAAGTGTTCGTCAAGAACGAAAACATTGTCGCTTGGCTCGATGATGAAGTAGATGTGATCTCTCCCGACTATATTTACAACCTAAATCCAGAAACGGGAGAATCCACCACAGGTGGTGGTGGAGTTGGCGGGTACCCTCTGGATGTAGAAGTCGTAATGGTTGGTGTGCCAGCTCCCGAACAATGGCGAAACGAAAAAGGCATCGAATTGATTGGTCCGCGCCATTTTGGCTTCGATTTTGAATACACGCCGATTGAAAAACTTCAGGCGGGGAGAAAAACAGACTAATAATGGCGGAGAGAGAGGAAAGGCTAATGGAAAAAATAAAAAAATTTTTCACAGATCTAAATACAATTCAAAAAGTCTGCGTTTTTATTATTGTTTTAATGCCTTTTTCTTGGGATTTTATTGATAGCCTTCTTCCTCGTCTTAATACTAGAGCAGAAATGTTGATTTGGAACTTGAAAATCCTGATTATTGTTGGAAGTTTTTTAGGGATATTTTTGTTTAAGCCAAAAGATAAAAGTGAGTAAAGAGAGTATGAAAAGTCTGACGGAGAGAGGGATTTGAACTGTCAACAAAAAGCATAACCATCGCTTGAAAAAACACACTGGTCCGAGTCTTTCATCAGCTGATCAACCTTTTTTAAGAGTCTACCGTTTTCCCCATAGTATTTCCAAATACCCACAGGTCTTCCACCACTATACTTCTCAACTGCTTGTAGCTGTCCGTTGTCGTAATAGAATTCCCATGTTCCCTCTTTCTTATCATTCTTAAGCTCTCCTTTGAGATAAAGTTTTCCATTAGCGTGGTTGATTTGAAATACACCATCGGTTGGTAAGTCATTGGCAAAGACATTGGAAGCAACGAGCAGTAGTGCTGATATGAGGAAAAGTTTTTTCATACCCAAAGCCTACAACAAACCTTGTCAGATTCACAAATGTTGGGTTTTGATCTTTGTTTGGTAACAAATCAACAATCTTCCCAACAAATAAAGTTATATTTATCTAGTTTCTGAAATACATCTTGGTGCAGGGAAGCTACAGCCTCCGAATCGCTATAGATATATTCTATGGATTTCTCGACTTGCGACAAATCTTTAAAAGTCATAATGAAAAAATATTCGAGATTGCTTTCATCAGTATCCATGACTGGATGACGATTCCGTTTTCCAATGTTTCCAATATTTTGAAGT
>JBGTUV010000128.1:0-4147 GCA_041938985.1 Candidatus Nitromaritima sp.
CTATCAAAACTCTTCTTCAAGAATCGTCGGATGTAACTATTGTCAAAAAGATAAAAAAAACCTAATCTAAATCATCGAGATCAATCGTTTCCATAGAATCCAAAGCACTCGACATGAGTTCTTCCCATGGATAAAGTCGCTCGTCTGCTTCCAAATATTTTATCTTACAGCTTGTACCTGGGTGGTTTGGCATAAAAACCGAGCAACAGTCCGGTTGAGGCTCTATACTGATATCATAAGTTCCTATTTGTTTTGCATGCGTAATTATTTCTTGTTTATTCATTCCAATCAAAGGCCGTAAAATGCTCATTGGTACAACGCAAGATACCGCCATTAGATTCTTTAAAGTTTGAGAAGCAACTTGCCCCACCGATTCACCGGTGACCAATCCTTGATAATTTTTCAATTCTGCCAAAGCATGTGCGATTCGATACATCATTCTACGATACAGTACTACTCGATTAGAATCGGTACAGTGATCTCGTATTGCTACCTGGATATCTTGAAATGAAACAACATATAGTTTCCCACCACCTTGAAATCGATTGAGGGTATGCGCTAAGCGAACAACTTTATCGTATCCTCCTCGACCAAGAAAAGTACGGTTATCAAAAAAAACGCTATGAACTCGACACCCACGATTAATAAGCTTAAATGTTGACACGGGACTATCGATTCCCCCTGAAAGCAAGCTGAGCACCTGACCGGAACTACCAACGGGAAGACCACTGAGCCCTGATACTCGGTTGTCAAAAACTATTGTCTCTTGGGGACCAATCTCAATTTCCAAGACAAACTCGGCTCGATTGATATCAACGGAAAGCCCTTTGCTGGAAAGAACTCCCATAATCCTAGATCCAACCTCAAAATCCACCTCTTTAGAAGTAAAAGGAAAACCTTTATTTGACCGTCGCGTCCTGACGCAAAATTTAAGTTCTCTCTGAGTTTTAAGTTTCTCATGAATTAAACTGACACCCAGTTCAGCCATTTTGTCAAAATCTGGCTCCATCGAATTCCCTATACTAATCGAAGCTATTCCAGGGATTTGTGTTAGGCGTGAAGTACATTTTTCAGCATCAGTCAAATCAACACGACCGAGGATACGACCATGTATTTTATCGATTTTGATATTTTTAATATCTCTTAGGGCATACCGGATATTGCTGACAAGCTGGTTCTCGAAATGCCTTCGATTTCTGCCTTTGAGCCCAATCTCGTCGTAACGGATAAGAAGAGTTTTTGTTTTCATCAATTTCTGGAATGTTTTTCTCTAAAGGTTGGATACAAACCCTGATAGGCTATAGAAAATTCTTTGAGGAATAAGTCGACGTCTTCAATGGTATTATTCCCAGAAAAAGATACTCGCAAACTACAGCGCGCTTCTTCTTCAGACAAACCTATTCCAGTTAAAATTTTTGAAGGTTTTTTTGAACTTGCGCTACAAGCACTTCCCAAGCCAACAAAGATACTTTTTTCTTCCAGGTGATGCAAAAGCACTTCCCCTTCTACAGGCGCAAAACTGAAATTGACAATGGAGGGAGATTGTTTTTGCAGGTCATCGGTAACCAGCGAATTGAAACGAATATCTAGTTCAGGAAGTTGATCATTCAACTCACATAGGCCTTGGACTAATCTGTTGTTAAGAAAATTGAAGTGATCTTGCATTTCATCAATTCGTTCAACAGCAAGTACTATTGCTCTTGCCATTGCACGAATCAGTGGAACAGGAAGGGTTCCTGAACGAACTCCATCCTGCTGTCGACCACCATGGATAATAGGGGTAATCGATAGCTTTGAGTCATAAACCAAAAGACCGATACCTTTCGGCCCATGAATTTTATGACCTGACAATGAATAAGCAGCCAAGCCAGGCCACACCTCAGATGAAATTTTCATGCTACTCACAGCCTGCACTCCATCCATAAACAACCGAGTATCAGGTGAATTTATATGCAATGCCTCAAAAACCGAAACGGGATCATTCACCGTTCCAAGTTCATTATTGACGTGAGAAAGACATAAAAGCCGAGACTGACTTTTAGATAAGGCGGAGGCCTGTTTAAGATCTAACCGGCCTTCGGTTTGGTATTCAAGCAAGCTAAGAGGATTGTTCCCAAGCGAACCAAGATATGCCAGTGGCTCAAGTATACTGGGATGTTCCAGCCCAAGGTAAGCAACTTTTTTACCTGAAAAGCAAAACCCCTTAATAAAAAGATTGTTTGCCTCAGTGCCACCACTGGTAAAAACGATTTTATGTGTGGGGGGAATATTTAGAGCACTAACAATGTCCTGCTTTGCTCGTTCTACTTTTTTCTTTGCATCAAGTCCAATAGAGTAAATGGTTCCAGGGTTGGCAAAATCAGAATCCATTGATTCCTTCAAAACATCCATTACCTTCGGAGATATGGCAGTGGTTGCGGCGTTATCAAGATATATCATGTTTTAAATGCAAGCCGAGGTAGAGTGTCAACCTTGATACGGATCCATGAGGCCTTGCTCAATATTTAATTGATCTAAAATTCTTGCGACCACAAAATCGACCAGATCCTCAAAAGTTTTTTGCCCTGAATAAAAACCAGGTGACGCGGGTAATATATGAGCGCCTGCTTGGTCAAGAGCCAAAAGATTTTTCAAATGAATGGTACTGAAAGGAGTTTCTCTCGGCACAATGATTAGTTTACGTTTTTCCTTCAGGATCACATCAGCGGCTCTTTCTACCATTGTCGTAGAAACACCTGAAGCAATTCTTCCTACTGTCCCCATACTCGCTGGAACAATAACCATCCCATCAGTGTGAAACGAACCACTTGCGATACAAGTGTTGATTTTTGAATTTTTGTAGAGAGTTACATTATCTCCTGAAAAATAAGAAGTTTTCAAACCCAACTCAAGCTTAAGTAATTCAATCCCTCGATCAGATATCACAACATGTAATTCTGAACGATCTTTAAGGACATCAAATAATCGTTTTGCATAGCAGGCACCGCTGGCCCCTGTGATTGCAAGTATCAATCGTTTCATCTCATGACTCTATTAACTGATGAACGTCTTCACATAATTGAGTGTGAATATCTTCAATTGTCGCACTACTTTTTATTCTTTTTATATTAGTTCCCTGAAATGAATCAAATATTTTTTGGACCTGTTTGAGGTACTCCAACTTCTCAAACGAACTATGTGACTCACGAGAACTTTCTATTCTTGCTAAACATTCTTCAGGTGGTGCATTAAAAATATAAGCTCTATCTGGAATCGGTGCAAAATTTTCATTATCACGGAGAATACTATCTGGATCTAGTCCCAGCGCCCCTTGATAAGCGGCTGTCGAATAATAGTATCTATCCAGAAGAACCACCTTATTTAAGCTTAACGCAGGAATGATGTTATTTTTCACATCCTCTCGTCGATCTTCAATGAACCAAGAAAGCTCTTCTTCCCGTGTCACATCACCTCTCCCAACGGTTAATATCTTCCTTATTTTCTGCCCCCAGATACCATCCGTTGGTTCCCTAAAACGAGACACAGGAATTCCTATTTTATTCAAATACACTTCCATTTCCTTACACTGGGTGCTCTTTCCAGTGCCGTCTATACCCTCAAAAACAATCAACCAGCCGCGTCTGGGCACAAACCTTCTCCAATAAATAAAACTTTTAAGGGAGCAATACTACATTATTTTCATAGGATAATCTTGGCTTTTTAAAAAAGAGTGGAATGGGTAAACGAGGGTCACGATGAGGTGACTTACGAAGCGGGAGTTTTACAGGAACTTGCCATTCTTTGTATCTGTTCCACATCTGGATTCATAATACGCAATGGGCTCAGACACCCATCGGTATTTAAGAACAAGTCTCCTTTTTTGTTTACCTGGAAAATTTTATCACCTTTCCTATGTTGTATCTGTGCGGTAAATTTGTGACTGCGACCCTCAATAATTGTAAGTTTTACGTCTTTACTATATTTGCCTATAGCCGCCTCTCCTAGAGATTGATCACATACTTTATCAATTCCAACCTCGCTCCATAAAGCCGTGCAACTTATCTGCAACTTATTCAAAGCCGCCAAAGAGGTCATGTATGTTTTGGCAGTAGCCTTAGCTTGATTCGATAGCCGCATCTTATAAAATCCTCCTATCACAGCCAATGCA
>JBGTUV010000129.1:0-4121 GCA_041938985.1 Candidatus Nitromaritima sp.
AAGGAAGGTTTGTCCGAAGTTGAAACTGATAAAATATCCAAGATTCAAAGCGAGATTGACGATAAATTGAAAGTTTCATATGCAAACCTAAATGCATGGCAAAAAACTCAGGTAGCTAGGCATCCGGACAGACCTTATACTCTCGACTATATCAAATATATTTTTACGGATTTTATTGAACTTCATGGAGACAGGCGCGGTGGCTATGGCCCCTCGGTTGTTGGTGGATTAGCTAAATTCGATAACAGTTCAGTTTTGATTATTGGTCATCAGAAAGGAAGGGATACGCAGGAGAAGATCAAACGAAACTTTGGAATGTCTCAACCTGCGGGATACCGTAAAGCTTTGCGTCTAATGAAATTGGCGCAAAAATTTAGACTTCCGATTATCAACTTGATCGACACTCCAGGCGCCTACCCTGGTATAGATGCGGAGGAAAAGGGGCAGTCGGAGGCTATAGCAAGAAATTTGATAGAAATGATGGAAATTGATGTTCCTATCATCGTTGCAATAATTGGTGAAGGTGGTTCTGGCGGTGCCCTTGCAATAGGTATAGGTGACCGAATATTGATGCTTGAACATTCTGTTTACTCGGTAATATCACCGGAAGGTTGTGCTTCCATTCTGTGGGGAGATAAAGATAAGGTAGCTCAGGCTGCCGATGCCTTAAGCTTGACTGCGCCTAGTTTGATGGAGTTTGGTGTGATTGATGAGATTGTTCGAGAACCTCTGGGTGGCGCACACCGCCACCATAAGCGTGCTGCCATTTTGCTAAAAAAAGCGCTGCGAAATAATTTACAGGTGGTTTCTCAGCTAGTGCCTGAAGTCCTAACTGAAAACCGCCACGAAAAATTTCGAAAACTTGGCGAAATTGGATTTAAAAATACTAGTTGAGTAAAATCGTTTTTAATCATAGGTGCATTTGACTACGGAATAGTTGAGCATATTCTGTTTCATTGTTTATCATTTGGCCATGTGTTCCAGACTCTACTAGTTTTCCTGATTTTATTACTAGAATCCTATCGGCTCCTTCTAGTGTTGATAGTCGATGCGCTATTAATATTGTCGTTCGTCTCGCCATCAAAGAAGTGAGAGCTTCCTTTATTTTTAGTTCTGTTTCTGTGTCGACGGAGGCGGTAGCTTCATCTAAGATCAAGATTGGTGGATCCTTTAAAAGTGTGCGGGCAATGGCGATACGATGTTTTTCTCCACCGGAAAGTTTTACCCCGCGTTCTCCTATCCGGGTGTCGTATTCCCTTGGGAGGCCTTTAACAAAATCATCGGCGTGTGCCGCTATAGCGGCTTTTCTCATTTGTTCTTGGTTGGCTTCCACATTACCGTATAAAATGTTTTCAGCGACAGTGCCATTGAATAAATATGGATCTTGGGAAACCATGCCTATTTGTTCGCGTAGATAGGATATCTTGAGGTTTTTGACATTATGCCCATCTATTGTGATTTTTCCTGAGTCTATATCATAAAATCGAAGTAGAAGTTTTATCAAGGTGGACTTTCCACTTCCCGTATGGCCTACGAGAGCTATTTTATTTCCTGGTGGAATTTTTAGTGAAAGGTTTTTTATGACGGGCTTATCTTTTGTGTAGGCAAAGATTACTTCTTGGAACTCTATTTCACCCTGCATATTGGTGCTGGGCAATATGGCATTAGGGACCTCTTTAACATCGGGTTGACGATCGATTATTTCAAATACACGTTCTCCAGAAGCCAACGCGTGTTGCAGCATGTGGTTTACCGAATGCAACTGGTTGATCGGAGTATAAAACAAGGCTAGATAACCGATAAAAGCGACTAAAGAACCTATGGTTATCTCTTCGGCGTGAATTAGACCTGTTCCATATAGCAAAATGAGGGCTGTCCCAAGTGAACCGAGAAACATCATTGCTGGAGAATAAATAGCCCAGAGTGACATCACCTCTAAATTACTGTTGCAGTATTCCCTGCTTTTTTTTTCGAAGCGTGATATCTCATGTAATTGTCGGTTGAAGGCAAATATTTCTCGAATACCAGAAATGGAATCCTGAAGTCGAGAGTTCATTTTAGCGGCGCTCTCTCGCACTGTGTGATAGAGGTTGTGCGCTTTTTTTGTGTATATACAGGCGCCCCATATGAGAAGCGGAATTGGAAGCAAAGCTACCAATGCTAGTTTCCAGTGCAAGTAAAACAGTATTACGGTTATTCCGGTTAGCGTCAAAACAGCTGTTACTACCTGCTCGACGCCATCTATAAAAATTCGTTCAACATAATTGACATCGTCATTAATCCGCGACATAAGTTCACCGGTTGATTTGTTTTCAAAAAAATTTATAGATAATTGGTTTAGGGCTTTTAAAATCGGCGCATATCAAAAACTACGTCTTGCTCGACCCGATTATTGAACATAATCCGCTGGTAGTTTAAAAAGTTTCGTAAAAAATAAACCCCGATAAGCCCTACTACGATCCAGTAGATCAAGGAAGTCTCCTTCCCATCAACTAGTTCATCAATAATTACTTTTATAATCCAAGGAGGAATAAGATCTAGTAGGGTTGTCAAAATCGCAAAACCGAGAGTAAACGAGACTGCTTTTTTATAAGGTTTGAGGTAACTAAGAACACGTAGGAGTGATTTCATAATAATCCGGGAATTAGAGAAGTATGGTTTTGAACTATAAAACTTGTGTTCTTCATGATATTTTTCATGGACGCAATTGTCAATTCATCATGCAGATAGAAATTGCTTTAGATGAAGCCTGAAGTGACGGGAATTAAACTGACTGCCACTTTCAATATACTCAGATAAGAGCTGTCTAACTTTTTCCAGGAGTGGTTAATTATGGAATATAGAATGCTGGGTGATAGTGATCTTAATGTGTCTGTTATTGGATTCGGTGCATGGGGAATTGGCGGGTCTCCATTTTGGTCTAATGAGGGAGATGCTGTTTCTGCGCGCGCTATCATGAAAGCCTATGATTTAGGAGTCAATTTTTTTGACACGGCCCCAGTCTATGGGTTTGGCCATTCTGAAGAACTTCTTGGAAAAACTCTGAAGCCTTTTCGCGATAAAGTAGTCTACGCGACAAAATGTGGTTTGCGCTGGGAAAAAAAATCATTGGGTTCTATTACTAAAAATGCAACTCGGCGATCTATTTTAGAAGAAATCGACCAGAGTTTGAAACGATTAGATACAGACTATATTGACCTTTATCAAGTTCACTGGCCTGATATTGAAACATCACAAGAGGAAACAATGGAGACCTTGCTTGAAATCCAAGAGCAGGGAAAGGTGAAGGTCATTGGAGTGAGTAATTATTCAGTTGAACAGATGGAAGCAATAATGAAATCAGGGGGAATTGAATCCTTACAACCTGATTACAGCTTGCTCAACCGATCCATAGAAAAGGAGATTGTTCCCTACTGTAAAGAAAATAAAATCGGGATAATTGCTTATAGTCCCCTTGCTTCGGGGTTACTTACAGGTAAGTACGATAAGAATGCAAAGTTTGGCGACTGGAGGGGTAAGGGGATTATAGGATGTTTTTCTGGTTCCCAGTTCGAAAAGAATATGGAGAAGGTAGCCAGACTTAAGGTTATGGGAAAATCAATAGGTAAAACGTGTGGCCAGATGGCAATTAATTGGGTTGTTTCGCAGTCTCACTTAACCACAGCGCTTTTGGGTGTCAAAAACGAGCAACAGGTGGAGGAAAATATTGAAGCACTTGGCTGGAAATTAGATCCCAAACAGCGAGAAGAAATTAATTGTATTTTTTCTGTTGATGAGTAGCTCTCGCGATAGAAGAACCGTCACCTTGAATTCCGGGGATGCCGTACTGATTTTGGTACATCCGAAGGTGTTTTCTGACATCAGCTATGCTTTTAACTTGTTTTTGCTTTACGAATGATTCCTCAGCTCGTTTCATGTGATTTACAGCACCAACACCATTTCCCATTAAGTGATGGATTAGTCCTGCAAAGTAGTGAGTTTTCCCCTCCTCAGGTTGCAGTCGGATACTTTTGTTGAAATGCTTGAGCGTCTTATTAAGATCGTCGAGAATAAAAAAATATAAAGCTATTGTACTTGCCAATCCTACAATCATACCTCTAGCAACACCGCCAAAGCTAAGC
>JBGTUV010000130.1:0-4110 GCA_041938985.1 Candidatus Nitromaritima sp.
AGCAAAAACAAAGGCGAAAACAAAAATAAAAGCAAAAACAAAGGTTCGAAAAAATGTAAAGGCAAAAACAAAGGCGAAAACAAAAATAAAGGCAAA
Source organism: Candidatus Nitromaritima sp. (assembly GCA_041938985.1). Taxonomy (GTDB): domain Bacteria; phylum Nitrospinota; class Nitrospinia; order Nitrospinales; family VA-1; genus Nitromaritima. The sequence continues at coordinate 97 of JBGTUV010000130.1, forward strand.
AACAAAGGCGAAAAAACAAGAACAACTTTCCCAACCCAGAACTATCAAACCAAAAAAAGTAGCGCCGAATCCTGAAGGGATCAAAATCCGCAAACAATTGGTACTAAACCAACGGGAACTACTTAGTATTATCCAGGCAAATCAATCTACCGAACGGCACACAACCGAGTCAAACTTTAGCAATGAAATTGATATGGCGTCGGATCTGGAAGGAAGAGAAATGATGTTCCAACTCACAAGTCGAGACAGGAATGAATTGAAAAGGATCCAAGAAGCAATTTATAAAATCGACCACGGAATCTACGGCATTTGCGAGAGTTGTTCAAAAAAAATAAGTACAAAGCGGTTAAAAATTTTACCGCTATCTTCCCTATGCATCGAATGCAAAGAAGCCATGGAACAAGCCTGAAAACATACTACCCTTTATTTTCCGTGACATTTTTTGAATTTTTTTCCACTTCCACAATGACAGGGATCGTTTCGACCCACCTTTTTTTCATCTCGTCGGACGGTTAACGGTTTTGACTCTTCTGAACTTGCACCCCGATGTTCTACCATTTTTGTTGACTGATCTTGTTCAGCAGGAAACTCAGAACCCTCTTCAATTTGAACTTTGAACAGATATTCAGTCACACCCTCACGAATCTGGTGCATCATTTTACTGAACATCTCAAATCCCTCCTTCTTATATTCCGTTAAAGGATTTTTCTGAGCGTAACCACGTAAACCAACACCGTCTTTCAAATGATCCATCCCAAGAAGGTGGTCTTTCCATAAATTATCAACCACTTGAAGCATAATCATTTTCTCTAATTGACGCATCATATTAGGATCGATCCCCTGTTCCTTTATTGCGTAACAACTTTGGATAGAATCCATGATAGCGTTGTGAAGTTTTTCTCGATCACAGTTCTCTAAAGGAAGACTGAGACCACTTCCAATCTCAAGGGCCTCCTCTTGTTTTCTAATCGGAACCGAGAATTGACGCATCATATATTCATCAAGAGCCTCAATATCCCATTCTTCAGGATATATTTTTTCGGATGCGATATCATCTAATACTTCATCTACCAATTCTTCGGCCATTTCCAAAAGCATTTCTCTATGGTTCTCATTCTTCAGAATCTCCCTGCGCAAACCATAAAACACCTCCCGCTGCTTATTCATTACGTCATCATATTCAAGAAGATGCTTTCGAATATCAAAATTGTGGGCTTCAACTTTTTTCTGGGCATTGGCCACAGCTTTACTGACCATTGGGTGCTCTATAGGTTGCCCGTTTTCCATGCCAAGCTTTTCCATGATTCCTGAAATTTTTTCCGAACCAAATATCCGCATTAAATCATCTTCAAGTGAAAGATAAAAACGTGATGAACCCGGGTCACCTTGCCTCCCGGACCTACCTCTCAGTTGGTTATCAATGCGACGGCTTTCGTGTCTCTCAGTACCAGTAATGTGCAGACCCCCTAACTCCGATACCCCTTCTTCCAACACTATATCCGTACCTCGCCCAGCCATGTTAGTTGCTATGGTAACCCCTTTTTTATGCCCGGCCTGTGCTATGATTTCGGCTTCCTTCTCGTGATGTTTTGCATTAAGGACATTGTGTTTGATGCCGTATTTTTTTAGGTGATGACTTAGCTGCTCAGATTTTTCTATCGATATTGTACCCACCAGAACAGGTTGTCCTGTTTCATTGCAACCACGTATTTCTTCAATAAGCGCGTCAAATTTTTCTTGTTCCGTTCGGTAGATCAAATCAGAACAATCATCACGAACCATTTCCTTATTAGTCGGCGCCACAATAACTTCAAGATTATAAATGGAGTTGAATTCCTCTGCTTCGGTGTCAGCTGTACCTGTCATTCCAGAAAGTTTATCGTACATACGAAAATAGTTTTGGAAGGTAATACTAGCTAATGTCTGATTTTCATTTTCTATCTTTACGCCTTCTTTAGCCTCCAAGGCCTGATGAAGCCCATCACTGTATCTTCGCCCTGGCATCATTCGACCTGTAAACTCATCGATAATCACCACCTCTCCATCATTAACCACATAATCAACTTCATTTTTAAACAAAGCATGTGCCTTCAGTGCTTGCTGAATACAATGCAGCGTCTCTATATTCTGCGGATCATATAGGTTTTCAATGTCGAGAATTTTTTCAACCGTCCCGATACCTTCGTCATTCAAAGCAGCGGTTTTAGCTTTCTCGTCAACCTGAAAATCCTTTTCCTTACGTAGCTTGGGGATAACCTTGCAGGCTTCGTTATATTTTAAAGTGGATTCTTCAGCTGGGCCGGAAATAATAAGTGGAGTCCTCGCCTCATCAATGAGAATGGAGTCAACCTCATCGACAATAGCAAAGTTTAGCTCTCTCTGGACAAACTGTTCAGAAGAAAATTTCATGTTATCGCGAAGATAGTCAAATCCAAACTCATTATTGGTCCCGTAAGTAACATCGCAATTGTAAGCCTCTCTCCTTTCTTCTTCAGGCATATCGTGATAAATGCGCCCAACTGTAAGTCCCAAGAACTCATAAATTGTTCCCATCCACTGGCTATCTCTTTTAGCCAAATAATCATTAACGGTAACAACGTGAGAGCCTTTACCTTCTAGCGAATTTAGATAAATCGGGAGAGTAGCAGCAAGTGTTTTCCCCTCTCCAGTTTTCATCTCAGCGATTTTTCCTTCGTGCAAAATCACTCCACCAATCATCTGAACATCGAACTGGCGCATCTTAAGAGTGCGGACCCCAACTTCTCTTACCACAGCAAAGGCCTCGGGCAGGATATCGTCAAGCGTAGCACCTTCCTTAAGCCTAGCCTTAAATTCAGATGTCGTTGCTAGAAGTTGATCGTCACTTAGCTTGCCGATAGAACCTTCGAGTTGATTTATTCGGTCAACGATAACCTGTATTCTATTAACCTCTCGATCGTTTCTTGTCCCAAAGACCTTTTTTAATAAACCAAGTACCATGAATATCTTTATTCCCTTAAACTGTTAAATTTATTCTTCTTCAACTTAATAGAGTGCTAAACCTTACTGACACAATCACAAGAACAAAAAAATACCGTCAGTAGCGCATTATTTTAAATGGGTCATTGCAATCGACTATTGCCCATGTATTTGATAAAAAAAAGTGGCTGGGCTTAAAGGAGGGGGTATGGAGTCAGCTATCTGTCCACCGGCGTCTAATCTTCCAAGATATAGTTTTTAGGATTCGTGGGAACCCCATTTACAAGGACTTCATAATGCAGGTGAGGACCAGTACTCCTTCCTGTATTTCCCACCAACGCTACAATCTGTCCCCTTTTTACCTTACTACCAACCTTGATCAGATTCTTTGAGTTATGTCCGTAACGAGTCACAACACCATAACCGTGATCTATCTCTATCAACTTCCCGTAACCGCGCTCACGACCCGCTACTGTGATCATTCCATCAGCGGTCGCACGAACAGCTGACCCAGAACGCGCTCCGATGTCCCAGCCCTCATGCTTTTCTCGAAGACCAGTAAAGGGTGACTTACGATATCCAAAACCTGAGGTGACCCAACCTCTTGTCGGCCAAACCGAAGGTGTGGACTGAAGGAAAGATTTTTGGTTCTTAAAAAAATGATCTAATTCCTGCAAACTTATGGTTTTAATTTTAGCCTGTGTAGTTAAATGCCCAAGATTATTAGATAACCTATTCGCTAATGCTTTCGACTCATGAGTCAGTGAAGTTGTTAAGCTGTATGACGATAAACCATAAGATCCTCCCACGCCCCAATTTTTCTCACTATTTTGAGGAGAATCTTCTAAAGCCGTAATCACACGTAACTTCTTTTCGAAACGCCCCAAGCGAGCCATATCAGACTCAAGGTTCTTCACTTGTGTAGCGATCTTCTCAGCTTGAACCTTGCGTATTTTAGATTCACGCCGAAGTTCAGTTAGCTCAGCCTCATCATTTGCCAAATAATAATACTTTTGAGAAAAGTATATGAACGTAGAAACCACACCGAGCAGAATA
>JBGTUV010000131.1:0-4107 GCA_041938985.1 Candidatus Nitromaritima sp.
TGGCTTATGTTTTTAAATTAAAAGGAAAAACATCGTTGTAAGATACAGCCCCATCCTAAACTAGTAGTATAAATCCAGTTACTGACTCAAGTTTAAAATAATCAAATACTTTCAAATCGGTATAGACCTTGCAATATTATTTAATATTGTGTGTTTAGCTTGGTTTAGTTTCAGGGTAAACCCACTGATTAGATTGTAACTCTTTTTACTATAACGACTTATGAACCTTTTTCTATTTTAGTTCATGCGTCAAAATTTTGAGTGAAATGGTGTGCCCATGGAACAACAAGCTTCCTTACTAAAGTCACTGATTAAAAGGCCACAGGAGTATTTGGTTGGTTTGGGGGTGGTTATGATTTTAGCAGTTATGGTGATGCCTATTCCTCCATTTCTGTTGGACCTTCTTCTTTCTTTCAGTATTACTTTTGCGTTGATTATATTATTGGTTTCCGTCTTCATGCGGGGCCCCTTGGATTTTTCAGTATTCCCGTCACTTTTACTCATTGTTACATTAATAAGATTATCTCTGAACGTGGCATCAACGCGTATCATTCTTTTGCATGGTAGCGAAGGAACTGGCGCAGCAGGCCAGGTGATTGAATCTTTCGGATCGTTTGTCGTCGGAGGAAACTTCGTGGTGGGAACTGTGATTTTTATCATTCTAGTCATGATAAATTTTATTGTTATAACCAAAGGTTCGGTAAGGACATCGGAGGTGGCCGCGCGTTTTACCTTGGATGCTATTCCAGGAAAACAGATGAGTATTGATGCGGACCTAAATGCGGGCTTGATTAATGAGAAGGAGGCCCGTAATAGGAGGCAAATGCTTGAACAGGAGGCTGATTTTTATGGCTCAATGGATGGTGCCATCCGCTTTGTAAGAGGTGACGCTATTGCTGGAATCCTAATTACAGTTGTAAATATTCTTGGTGGGTTTAGTATCGGGGTATTTCAGCAGGACATGGGGGTAGGTGAAGCGGCGCAGGTTTATACCCTGTTAACGATTGGCGACGGGTTAGTTTCGCAGCTGCCGGCATTGGTTGTATCTACCGCAGCGGGTCTTGTTGTGACCCGTGCAGTTGCAGATAAAAATCTACCAGAGCAACTTATTAGTCAGTTGCTCAACCAACCCTATGCTTTTATCATCACTTCGTTAGTATTATTCTTTTTTGGAATGATTCCCGGTTTACCGCATTTTCCATTTTTTGTAATGTCAATTCTTGCAGGAATAATCGGGTTTAATAAATTCAAAGATACGAATAAAAAAGCTCTAATTGAGATTCGCAAGAAAGAAGATGAGGCAAAAGCACCTACTCCTGAACGCGTAGAATCGATCTTACCACTTGACATAATGGAATTGGAAGTCGGTTATGAGCTGATCCCCTTGGTTGATGCAGATAACAATGGAGAATTGCTTGATAGAATTAAATCCGTACGACGGCAGTTTGCTTTAGAGATGGGATTTATTGTTCCTCCGCTTCATATTCGCGATAACCTGCAATTAAAGTCTAATGAGTATGGAATTCTTATTAAAGGAGTGGAAGTATCCCGAGGATCAATTATGGCTGGTCGTTTACTTGCTATGAATCCAGGAACAATTGAAAAAGAGATCGATGGTATTCAGACAAAAGAACCGACATTTGGTCTTCCTGCAGTGTGGATTTCAACTTCAGACAAGCAGAAGGCTCAGATGGCTGGTTATACCGTGGTGGATTCTTCGACAGTTGTTACTACTCATATTAAAGAAACTATTAAACGACATGCATCAGAGCTTTTGGGTAGGCAGGAAACTCAGTCTCTTATTGATAAGTTTAAAGAGAGTAATCCAAAGGTGATCGAGGAGTTAATTCCCGATGTGTTGTCCCTTGGAAAAGTACAAAAGGTTTTACAAAATCTATTAAAGGAACAAATTTCCATCCGTGATTTACGTACGATCCTTGAGCAGTTGGCCGATTATGGCCCAACCACTAAAGATACGGATATTTTGACTGAATATGTGCGTCAGGCCCTGGCTCGTCCTATTACCAAGCAATTCCAATCAACTGACGGTTCTTTATCTGTTGTGACTCTGAATCGTGAAGTAGAAGAGCTTATCCAAAGCTCTATTCAAAAAACAGAACTTGCTTCGTTTTTGGCATTGGAGCCGACGGTAGCAGAGAAGTTACTCATTAAATTACAAGAAGCCGTTGAGGCAATAACCCCTCAAATGGAGACATCTCCTGTTTTGCTAGCATCACCGGGGATTCGGCACCATTTGCGTAAGTTTGTGGAGCGTTTTATACCCGATTTAGCAGTGTTGTCACATAGCGAGATTATTCCATCGGTGCAAATCAAAACATTGAAAGTGGTAGACCTAAATGCAAATTAAAAAATATATTGCAGGTAATTATAGCGAGGCCCTGGCTTCTATAAAACGAGAGATGGGAAGTGATGCTCTTATTTTAACAACACGCTCTATCCGTGATCATTCGAAGTGGAATGGAGGAGGGGCGTCTAAAGTGGAAATCACAGCTGCCATCGATCCTGCAACAAGCAATATTGAAAGCGGGACAAAAGTAGTGGCTCCAGAAACTACTTTAGAGTTTCCCAGTTTCAATAATGCTGAGGTCGAGCCAGACATAAAGTCATTGATGTATTCACTTCTTAGTCAAACTGAACGTGCACAGTCTTTAGGTATAAAGAACCACCAGCTTGATCTGTTTTCTCAGTTAGCGAAAAATGGGTTGAACGAAAAAATCATCGCCAAAGTTTTTTCAAAAATAACTCTTACAGGTGAAGACGATAATGCTGTTTCTTTAAAGGATAAATTTATACAAACCATGAACCGGGTGATTGTATGTAAAGGTGGTGTTGAAACTTCTAACGGCAGTCCACCTAAAAAAGTTGTTCTCGTCGGTCCAACTGGAGCCGGGAAGACGACCACGATTTCTAAGATTGCTGCTGACCTGATTTATCGACAAAAAAAGAAAGTTGCACTTGTGTCGTTAGATACGTTTCGTGTCGGCGGTATAGAACAACTGCAAATTTACGGGGATATTATGGGTATTCCTGTGGAGACTGCTCAGGACCGCCTTGGTCTGAAAGAGTGTATGAAACGCCATTCCGACAAGGATGTTGTTTTGATTGATACGATGGGTCGGTGCCATCGGGATCATAACTATTCGGCTCAATTATCTAAAGTATTTGAAGGGTTGGGTGAAATGGAGACGCACCTTGTTTTGAGTGTAGTGTCTAATGAAAAACAGTTCATGGAATCCTACAAACAGTTTTCTCCGCTAGGGATCAACCGTGTGTTATTTACTAAGATAGACGAAGGTTTGAATTTTGGCTCTATGGTAAATTTTTCTTTACGGACTCGCCTCCCGTTGTCATATTTGACCACGGGTCAACGAGTTCCGGAAGATATTGAAGTTGCTGTTCAGGATAGGGTAATTCGTTTGATTTTTAACTGAAATAGGGATAAATTGAGGGCAATATAGTGGTTACAGGAAACCAAGCAAGGACTTTAAAAAATATAGTTTTAAATAAAATGAAAACTTCTTCTTTGAGAGTATTGGCTGTGAGTAGCGGTAAGGGTGGAGTCGGTAAAACAAATATCGTTGCTAACTTAGCATATGTGTTCTCTAAGAGAGGCAAAAAAGTTCTTGTTGTGGATGCGGACTTAGGCCTGAACAATATAGATATTCTTTTGGGACTTAATCCAAAGTTTCATATAGGGCATGTGTTGTCTGGGGAGAAAAATGTTCAAGATATTATCACCAAAGGGCCAGCAGATATTCACTTACTTCCAGCAGGAGGTGGACTGCAGGAACTAACCCAACTCGATGATGAAAAAAAAATAGTACTCATGGAGGAATTAGATCAGGTTAGTAGCGGATATGATCTTCTAATATTCGATACAGGCGCAGGGATATCTACAAACGTCACCTACTTTTGTAGTGCAGCACATGAAATCATACTGGTTGCTACGACTGAACCTACTTCTTTGACAGATGTTTATGCGCTTATAAAAACACTATATACAAAGCATGCACAAAAATATTTTCGAGTTATAATAAACTTAGTTGACTCAGAAGCAGAAGCTCAGCTGGTATTCAGAAACCTCAC